>WBUW01000214.1 GCA_008933495.1 Pseudorhodoplanes sp. | reverse complement strand
ATCGGGAAGCGACCGGCGCGCCAACGCTTGCGGATGCGGGCATTGACGATGGAGGCTTCCTTGCGCGGATTGGCGCCGACGACGAGCAGGGCGTCGGCCTGCTCGATGCCGGCGATGGTCGCGTTGAAAATATAGGTCGCGCGGCCCCAGCGCGGATCGAGAACGGAGCCGGCCTGCCGCGCGTCGAGATTCTTGGAGCCAAGCCGCGTCACGAGGTCCTTGAGAGCGAACATGTCCTCGACCGCACAGAGATCGCCGGCGATCGCGCCGATGCGGTTCGGCGGCGTCGCCTTCACCTTTTCGGCGATCGCCGCGAAGGCTTCGCTCCACGACGCCGGGCGCAAGCGGCCGTGCTCGCGGACATAGGGCCGGTCGAGTCGCTGCGTGCGCAGGCCGTCGACCACATGGCGGGTCTTGTCCGAAATCCATTCCTCGTTCACGAGATCGTTGACGCGCGGCAGGATGCGCATCACTTCGCGCCCGCGCGTATCGATGCGGATCGCCGAGCCGACCGCATCCATCACGTCGACGGATTCGGTCTTGTTCAGTTCCCACGGGCGGGCGGCGAACGCATAGGGCTTCGAAGTCAGCGCGCCGACCGGGCAGAGGTCGACCACATTGCCCTGCAACTCGGAGCTCAGCGCGCCCTCGAGATAGGTCGTGATCTCCATGTCCTCGCCGCGGCCGATCGCGCCAAGCTCGGGTACGCCCGCCACTTCGGTCACAAAGCGCACACAGCGCGTGCAATGGATGCAGCGGTTCATCGAGGTCTTGACCAGAACCCCGACATATTTGTCCTCGACCGCGCGCTTGTTCTCGGCGTAGCGGCTGGTATCGACGCCGTAGGCCATGGCCTGGTCCTGCAGATCGCATTCGCCGCCCTGATCGCAGATCGGGCAGTCGAGCGGATGGTTGATGAGCAGGAATTCCATCACCCCTTCGCGCGCCTTCTTCACCATCGGCGTCTTGGTGTTGACGACGGGCGGCTCGCCGTTCGGCCCCGGGCGGCAGTCGCGCACGCCCCAGGCGCAGCTTGCGACTGGCTTGGGCGAGCCTTTCAGCTCGACCAGGCACATGCGGCAGTTGCCGGCGATCGAGAGGCGCTCGTGGAAGCAGAAACGCGGAATCTCGGCACCCGCCGCCTCGCACGCCTGCAACAGCGTGTAGTCGGGCGGAACGTCGATCTCCTGGCCGTCGATGACGAGTTTAGTCATTGTGTGTCTCGATGCCGTCCGCTTCTAGAATCCGTCCTTGTAGTCGATATGCACATAATCACCGCACCAGTCGTCCTTGGCGGTGATCGCCCAGGCGGGCCTCCGCGCCGCCGCCACTTCCGGCTCGCTGGCCGCGACCAGAAAGGCTGGCGGCGCCGAGCGCCGACACTGCCCGCGCAACGATTTCAGCCGGCTTGCCGGCGCGCCGGCATGCGGAAGCGGCCACCAGAATTTGCATTCCTTGCATCGCAAGTTCGGTGTGTCGAACGACATCGCTCACTCCGCGGCCTCCGCAACTTTCACCGGATGCGGATTGGCCGCATAGGCGTCGATGCGCCGCTCGATCTCGTGCCGGAAATGCCGGATCAGGCCCTGGATCGGCCAGGCGGCGGCATCGCCGAGCGCGCAGATGGTGTGGCCTTCGACCTGGGTGGTGACTTCCAGCAGCTGGTCGATTTCCTGCTTGTGCGCGCGGCCCTCGGCCATGCGGCTGACGACGCGCCACATCCAGCCGGTGCCTTCGCGGCACGGCGTGCACTGGCCGCAGCTCTCGTGCTTGTAGAAATAGGAAATGCGCGCGATCGCGCGCACGATGTCGGTGGACTTGTCCATCACGATCACCGCTGCGGTGCCGAGGCCTGACTTCAGGTTCTTGAGCGTGTCGAAGTCCATGTACATGTCCTCGCCGCACTGCGCGGCCGGAATGCAGGGCACCGACGAACCGCCCGGGATGACCGCAAGCAGATTGTCCCAGCCGCCGCGGACGCCGCCGGCATGCCTGTCGATCAGTTCGCGGAACGGAATGCCCATCGCCTCTTCGACATTGCACGGCTTGTTCACATGGCCGGAAATGCAGAACAGCTTGGTGCCGGTATTGTTCGGTCGGCCGATGCCGGCAAACCAGGATGCGCCGCGGCGCATGATATCGGGCGCGACCGCGATCGACTCCACATTGTTCACCGTGGTCGGGCAGCCGTAGAGACCGACATTGGCCGGGAACGGCGGTTTGAGCCGCGGCATGCCCTTCTTGCCTTCCAGGCTTTCGAGCAGCGCGGTCTCCTCGCCGCAGATATAGGCGCCGGCGCCGTGATGGACGTAAATGTCGAAGTCGTAGCCGTGGATGTTGTTCTTGCCGATCAGCCTGGCTTCGTAGGCCTGATCGATGGCGGCCTGCAGCCGCTCGCGCTCACGGATGAATTCGCCGCGCACATAGATGTACGCGGCCACCGCACCCATGGCGAAACCGGCGATCAGGCAGCCTTCCACGAGCAGATGCGGATCGTGCCGCATGATTTCGCGGTCCTTGCAGGTGCCGGGCTCGGACTCGTCGGCATTGACCACGAGATAGCTCGGCCGGCCGTCCTTCGACTCTTTCGGCATGAAGGACCATTTCATGCCGGTCGGGAAACCCGCTCCGCCGCGTCCGCGCAGGCCGGACGCCTTCACCTCGTTGATGATGGCATCGCGTCCCTTTTCGAGGATCGTCTTGGTGCCGTCCCAGGCGCCGCGCGCGCGCGCGCCGGCAAGGCCCCAGTCGTGCTGGCCATAGAGATTGGTGAAGATGCGATCCTTGTCGTCCAGCATCGCGCGACTATGCCTTTGCCTTTACCGACTTGAGCGTCGTCGGCCCGCCTTCGGGCGCTGAGAATTGCCGGTCGATCTGCGGACCGGGCTTTGGGTTCTTGCCGGCGGCAAGTTCGTCGAGCACACGGTTGAAGCTTTCCGGCGTCAGGTCTTCGAAGAAGTCGTAATTGATCTGGGCCATCGGCGCATTGACGCAGGCGCCCAGGCATTCGACCTCGACCCAGGAGAAATTGCCGTCCGGCGTCACCGCGAATTGTTCGCCGATGCGCTTGTGGCAGATTTTCTTGAGCGCCTCGGCGCCGCGCAGCATGCACGGCGTGGTGCCGCACAATTGCACATGATAGCGCCCGACCGGCGCCAGGTTGAACATCGTGTAGAAGGTGGCGATCTCCAGCACGCGGATGGGTGCCAGGCCGAGGATTTCGGCGACGTGCCGGATTGCCGCTTCCGGGACCCAGCCGCCGGCCTGTTCCTGCGCGCGCCACAGCAGCGGGATGACCGCCGACGCCTGCCGGCCTTCGGGATATTTCGCGATCTGCTTCTTGGCCCACGCCATGTTCTCGGCCGTGAAGGCAAACTCCTTCGGCTGAAGCTCGGCGGGCGCTAGGCGGCGGACGGCCATCGGGTCCTCGTTGGTCAGTCGCGATCTGGTCTAAGGCGGATTCGCAGGTTGCGGGCGAATGGCGTCACCGGTCGACCTCCCCGAACACGATGTCGAGAGAGCCGAGGATGGCGGAAACGTCGGCCAGCATGTGGCCCCTGCAAATGAAATCCATCGCCTGCAGATGCGCAAAGCCCGGCGCGCGAATCTTGCACTTGTACGGCTTGTTGGTGCCGTCGGCGACGAGATAGACGCCGAACTCGCCCTTCGGCGCTTCGACCGCGGCATAGACCTCGCCGGCCGGCACGTGGAAACCTTCGGTATAGAGCTTGAAATGATGGATCAGCGCTTCCATCGATTTCTTCATCTCGCCGCGCCGCGGCGGCACGACCTTGTTGTCGTCGACGGCGACCGGCCCCCGGCCATCCGGGCCGCGCAGCTTCTCGATGCACTGCTTCATGATGCGCACCGACTGGCGCATCTCTTCCATGCGGATCAGGTAGCGGTCGTAGCAGTCGCCGTTCTTGCCGACCGGAATGTCGAAATCGAGCTCGCCATAGCATTCGTAGGGCTGGCTCTTGCGCAAATCCCAGGCCGCACCGGAGCCGCGCACCATGACCCCCGAAAAGCCCCAGCGCCAGGCGTCTTCGAGCGTGACGACGCCGATATCGACATTGCGCTGCTTGAAGATACGGTTGTCGGTCAGCAGCCCCTCGATGTCGTCGCAGGTCTTCAGGAACGGATCGCACCAGTTCCAGATATCGTCGATCAGCTTGGGCGGCAGGTTCTGATGCACGCCGCCGACACGGAAGAACGCCGCGTGCATGCGCGCGCCGGACGCGCGTTCGTAGAACACCATGAGCTGTTCGCGCGGCTCGAAGCCCCAGAGCGGCGGGGTCAGCGCTCCGACATCCATCGCCTGCGTGGTCACGTTGAGCAGATGCGAGAGAATGCGGCCGATCTCGCAAAAAAGGACGCGAATGAGCTGCGCGCGCTTGGGAATTTGCAGACCGAGCAGTTTTTCCGCAGCCAGGCAGAAAGCGTGCTCCTGGTTCATCGGCGCGACATAGTCGAGCCGGTCGAAATAGGGGATCGCCTGCAGATAGGTCTTTTGCTCGATGAGCTTCTCGGTGCCGCGATGCAAAAGCCCGATATGCGGATCGACGCGTTCGACGATTTCGCCGTCAAGTTCGAGCACGAGCCGCAATACCCCGTGCGCGGCCGGGTGCTGCGGTCCGAAATTGATCGTGAAATTGCGCACCGCGGATTCTGTCATTGCCGCCTCTACGCCGCCGCCTCTTGCGCGGCCTTGCCCTTCTCGGCGACGCGCGCGTTGAATTTCTCGTAATTGACGACCGCCCGCTCGTGCCGCCCCTCGCTGATCAGGTCCATCCCGTCATGACCGCGTACAAAAAAGCTGACCTTGCGGCCGTCCACGCCGGTGCATTCGCAATCGACGGTGATGGTCATTCCGGGCGGCGTCGCCGCCAGGTGGCTGAAGTCGACATGCACGCCGAGGCTGCCTTCGCCGGGGTCGAGATGCCGGTTCAGCAATTCGGCGCAGCACCACTCGAACAGACCGACCATGAAGCCGGTCGCAAACACCGCCGGCATGGCCCGAAACGTCGCCGATTCGGGATAGAAATGCGGAACCGTCTGCCGGTCGGTGACGGTGAACGTCATGCGATGGGTCAGGCCGGGCTTCAGCGTCTCCTTCACCGCATCAGCCCTTTCCGTTGCCCGCTTTCTCGTCGCCGGGCAGGCCATAGGGCGCGCCTTCCCACGGCGAGAGAAAATCGAAATTGCGGAATTCCTGATTGAGCCGCACCGGCTCATACACGACGCGCTTCTGATCGTCGTCGTAACGCACTTCCACGAAACCGGTGACCGGAAAATCCTTGCGCAGCGGATGACCGTCGAAACCGTAGTCGGTGAGAATGCGCCGCATGTCCGGATGGCCGGTGAACAGCACGCCGTAGAGATCGTAGGTTTCGCGTTCGAACCAGTCGGCGCCGGCAAACACGCCGATGATGGAAGGCACCAGGCTGGTCTCGCCGGTTTCGAGCTTCACGCGGATGCGGCGGTTCTTTTTCGGCGACAGCAGATGGTAGACCACGTCGAAGCGCCGTTCGCGGGCAGGCCAATCGACGGCGGTGATGTCGATGATGTTGACGAACTGGCACTCCGGATCATCGCGCAGATAGGTCATCACCTTGATGATGTCGGCGGCCCTGGTGTGGAGCGTCAGCTCACCAAAGGCGGTCGCATACCCGTCGACGGCGCTCTTCAGTGCGGCGGCAATCGTCTGACCGAGTTTGTCCAGGGCTTCGTCCATCACAGGTCCGCTCTCAGCGCTCGATCGTTCCGACCCGGCGGATTTTCTTTTGCAGCAAAAGCACGCCGTACAGCAGCGCCTCGGCGGTCGGCGGGCAGCCCGGAACATAAATGTCGACCGGCACGACGCGGTCGCAGCCGCGCACGACCGAATAGGAATAGTGGTAATAGCCGCCGCCGTTTGCGC
>WBUW01000213.1 GCA_008933495.1 Pseudorhodoplanes sp. | reverse complement strand
CCACCGTGATGCGCACGAGTTCGGAGCCGGCGCGCGCCAGCGCCGCCACCTGCCGCGCGGTCGCCTCGACGTCGGCGGTGTCGGTATTGGTCATCGACTGCACGACGATCGGCGCCCCGCCGCCGACGGTCACGCCGCCGACATTGACGGCGACGCTGCGGTGCCTTGGCGCCGGCGCGCCGGAGAGGCAGGGTTCGGGTTCGCTCATGACGTTATTCTATATTCTATGCTGCCAGATTGTGTGCTGCCAGGACGGTTCCCGGCAGACCGATCTAGCCCGGCCGGTTCACGAGAATAAGGCCGGCCACCACCAGCGCGACCGCCGCGGCAAAGGCCGGCGTGATCGGATCGCCCATCACCAGATGGCCGGCCGCCACCCCGAACAAGGGCGTGAGAAACGTGAAGGCCGAAAGACGGCTCGCCGAATAGCGCACGACCAGCATGAACCAGATGACGAAGGTCACGCTCACCACCCAGACCGTCTGGTAGAGGAGCGAGCCGGTGGCCACCGCCCCCGGCAGCGCGGTCATGGTTTCGCCGAAGGCGAGCGCACCGAGCGCCAGCACCGCAAACGAGACCACGAGCTGATAGAGCATGGTCTTTTCCGGCGCCGCCCGGTTGAGCGCCGAGCCCTTGACGATCAGCGTGGTCGCCGCCCAGGCGGCGGCGCCGAACGCGATCATGACATCGCCGGTGATTTCCGACGGATTGCCGGACGGCGTCGGCCATCCGAACGCCGCCGCGATCCCCGCAAACGACAATCCAAGCCCGAACCATTGCAGCGGGCGCAGCCGGTCGCCCGGCAGGAACAGGCGCGCGCCCGCCACCACCCAGAACGGCGCCGTGTAGAAGAACAGCACCGCCCGGCTCGCCGTGGTGAACAGCAGCCCGCGATAGATTAAGAGAAATTCGATCCCGAACAGCAGCCCGGCGACGACGCCCGGCCACAGCGTGCCGTCGTCGGTGCGCAGCGGAATATTGCGCGCGCGCGCCCACAGCCACACCAGAACGGCGGCGCCGCCGGAACGCAGCGCCGCCTGGATCAGCGGGGGAATATCCGGCAAGGCGAGCTTGACTGCGACCTGGTTGAAGCCCCAGCTAAAGCAAAGCAGAACCGCAAGCGCGGTGCCCGCCGCGTCGAGCGGACGCGTGGCGTTGGTGTATGGTGGAAGTTCCGAAGCGCGCGCCATGCGACCGGTCAGACCCCGCGACAATGGGCGCAGATGCCGGAAACCTCCACCACCGGCGCCTTGGGCGTGAATCCGGCGGCCTTTGCGGCATTCGAAAGCGTCTCGCCGATCGCCCTCGACGACACCTCCCCCACCGCCCCGCAGCGCTCGCAGATCAGGAAGACGACGAAATCCGAGATGGCGTGGTTGTGAATGCAGGCGATGAAGGCGTTGCGGCTCTCGATGCGGTGGACGAGCCCGTTCTCGATCAGGAAGTCGAGCGCGCGGTAGATCGTGATCGGCGCCGGCCGCGCGCCTTCCTGCCCGGTCAGTTCGATGATCTCATAGGCTCCGAGCGGCTTGTGGCTCGTGAGCAGCGCTTCCAGCACCTGCCGGCGGATCGGCGTCAGCCGCTGGGAGCGCGCCTCGCACAGCGCCTCGGCATGGGCGAGCGCGTCGGCGGTACAGCGGCCGTGGTCGTGGTCGGGGGTCGGGAAAACGCTCGGCGCCATGCCTCTCATATCAGGCCTTCTTCCCTCATTGGCAAAGGCCATTAAGCAATTCGGCCTATTTCTGCCGCGCCGCAGCAAACTAATTGTTGCAATGCAGCAAATCATCCCTACCTTGCGTTGTTGACCCAAGAATCCGGACGGGAACCGAATCATGCTCCAGCGCCTGCTTCGGCGGCCGCATCAAAAGAAGGTCAATCTCGCGCTCCAGGGCGGCGGGGCGCATGGCGCCTATACCTGGGGCGTGCTCGATTACCTTCTGGAAGACGGCCGGCTGGCCTTTGCCGGGGTATCGGGAACCTCGGCGGGCGCGGTCAATGCCGTGATGCTGGCGGACGGGCTCGCCCGCGGCGGGGCGCTCGAGGCGCGCACGCGGCTGGCCGAATTCTGGCGCGCGGCGAGCGTCGGCGGCAACCTGCCGGGCCCGCAGCGGGCGGTTGTCGAGCGGCTGATGTCGCTGTTGCCGATGGACGGGGCGCCGGTGCAGTTCATGGTCGATGCCATGTCGCGCTTCCTGTCGCCCTATGACCTCAATCCGCTCAACATCAACCCGCTCAAGGACCTGGTCGGGCGCTTTGTCGATTTCGACGCCATCCGCGCCTGCAAGCAGCTCGACCTGTTCATCTCGGCGACCAATGTGCGCACCGGACGGCTGCGCGTGTTCCGCCGCGAGGAAATCACCGCCGACGTGGTGATGGCGTCGGCGGCGCTGCCGATGCTGTTTCGCGCCGTCGAAATCGACGGCGAGCCGTACTGGGACGGCGGCTTCACCGGCAATCCGGCGATCCTGCCGCTGATCGAGGCCAATGCCATCGAGGACGTGCTGGTCGTGCAGATTTCGCCGCTGTCGCGCGAAACGACGCCGACCTCCGCACGCGACATCCTGCACCGGGTCAACGAAATCACCTTCAACGCGCCGCTCGATTCGGAATTGCGCGCGCTCGAATATGCCGGCCGCATCGCCGGCGCCCGGCGCGGCCGGGGCGCGGGCCAGCGTGGGCGCATCAAGGTCCACCGCATCGTGCTCGAAGGCGTCGGCAAGAAGCTGAGCAGCGGCAGCAAGCTCAATACCGATTACGACTTCTTCACGCTGCTGTACCGGGCCGGACGGCGCGCGGCGCGGCGTTTCCTGGACGAGCATTTCCGCGACATCGGCCGCCGCAGCACGCTCGACCTTGCCGAAGCGACGGCGGCGAGCGCTTAGAGCGCGATCCGACGAAGTGGGAACCTGTTCGGCGCAAGATCGCGCGAACATCAAAAAAACCGGACCATGATCCGTTTCAACTTGAACGGATCGTGGTCCGGAGCCGCTTGCGCGGGCCGGACAAACCCGGCCATGACGATCATCGAGTCAATGCGTTAAACTGAGTAAATGAACGAACCGCGCCGCATTCACGCGCTCGAGGTCGGGCCGGCCGTGCTCGACATCATGCTCGGCGACATTACCCGCCTCGACGTCCATGCCATCGTCAATGCCGCCAACCGCTCGCTGCTCGGCGGCGGCGGCGTCGACGGGGCGATCCACCGCGCCGCCGGGCCGGAGCTGCTGGCCGAATGCCGCACGCTGGGCGGCTGCGCAACGGGCGAAGCCAAGATCACGGCCGGCTACCGGCTGAAGGCGCGTCATGTCATCCACGCCGTCGGGCCGATCTGGTCGGGCGGCGACCGGAACGAAGACCAGTTGCTGGCCGCGTGTTATCGCAACGCGATCGCGCTTGCCGCCCGCCACGGCCTCGCCTCGCTCGCCTTCCCGGCCATCTCCACCGGCGTCTATGCCTTCCCGCCCGCGCGGGCGGCGCGCATCGCGACCGGGACGGTGGTGTCGGAAATCGCCGCCCGGGCGGATGCGCCCGGCCGCATCGTGTTCTGCTGCTTCAGCGAGGAATCGGCCAGATTGCACAGCGATGCGCTGATCGATTTCGGGCTCGGCTGAGCGCGTTATACCAAGCATGTTTGATCTCGACCTGTCCGCACTGTCATTGCCGGGCTTGACCCGGCAATCCATCATCTTGAGACGACTCTTCTTTTTTGCGACGGATGCGCGGGTCAGGCTCGCGCGTGACCGGTCGGAAATTGGCCCCGGTGGTATTACACGCGCGGATCGACATCGAGCCGCATCACCCAGTCTTCCAGCCCCGGCGCCGCCGCCGGATAGATGGCAGCGACCAGCGGATCGTGACCCGGGATGACATGATGGCGCGAGGAGGCCAGTCGCCTGATGGTGCGATAACCTTCGAGCGTGTCGCCGACGCTGTAGGTGATTGGAAAGACGCGCCCCTCGTCGAGATGGCTGTAGAGATGGGCGCCGTCGGATGCGACGACGACATAACCGCGCCGCGTCTTCACCCGCACGCATTGCAGGCCTTTCGAATGTCCGCCGAGATGATGCACGGTGATGCCGGGCGCGATCTCGTCGGTGCCGTCATGGAAGGTCACGCGTCCGTCGAACACCTTGCGCACCATGGCCACGACGTCCTCGACGCCGAATGGAATGCGCAACATGCCGTGACCCATGCAGCGGCCGGTCGCATAGGCCATTTCGATATCCTGCAGATGGTAGTGCGCGTTCGGGAACAGGTCGTAATTGCCGGAATGGTCCCAGTGCATGTGCGTGAGGATGACGTGATCGATCCGGCCGCCGTCGAGGCCGAGCGCGCGCAGGCCTTCGCCGACCGGGCGTGACAGCGTGCGTCCGTGCGCGCGGCCGACCTTCTCGTCGAAGCCGGTATCGACCACGAACGTGCCGTGCGCGCCGCGGATGACCCAGACATAATAGGCAATGTCGGTCATGACGTCGTGCGGATCGCCGAAAATGTAATTGTCGGCGGCCTTGCGCTGAAACGCGGCGTAGCGCACCGCATAGACTTCATGGATGTCGTCGGACATGCCGCCCTCCGCTGCCGCCCTCCGCTGCCGCCCTCCGCTGCCGCCGGGCGCCGGGCAGCTCAGCTCTTGCCGGCATCCTGCGCGAACACTTCGCGCGCAATGCGAAACGAATCGACCGCGGCGGGGACGCCGGCATAGACGGCGACCTGAAGGAATATCTCGGTGATTTCCTCCCTGGTCACGCCGTTGGCAAGCGCGCCGCGGATATGCGCCTTCAGCTCGTGCGGGCGATTGAGGATGCTGATCATTGCGAGATTGAGCATGGAGCGCGTCTTGCGCGGCAGGCCCTCGCGCCCCCAGATCGCGCCCCAGCAATATTCGTTGAGCAGATCCTGCATCGGCTGGTTGAAGGCGTCGGCATTCTTGGTGGCGTTGTCGACATAGTCCTTGCCGAGCACGGCGGTGCGAATCTTCAGGCCGCGTTCATAGAGTTCTTTGTCCATGGTTTCACTCCTTGAAGATGCCCGCCGAATATGCCGTACCGGCTGACGGCGGGCGCAATGGCGACTGCGAATCCGGCAAAGCCCGCAAGGCGGGCGGGCGGCGGCGGGGCGTGCCTGCGGCCGATGCGGCTGGTAGCGTGTCCGGCACGTCCGATCCCATTTACGAAAATTCCGTGCGGACTTTTTCGGTATGCTCGCCGAGCGCGGGCACCGGACCATAGCGGCGCTGTTCGCCCGCGCGCAGCGGTGCCGGCGCCGGGCAGCTCGCCGGTCCGCTCGGCGTGGCGACGCTGATGCGGCGCAGATGCGGATGCGCGGCAAGCCCGGCCGGCCCGTTGACCGGCGCAAACGCAATGTCGGCGGCAAGCAGCTTTTCGTTCAGCTCCGCCGCCGATAACGCCGCAAACGCCGCGGCCACCCGGCCGTCGGTCTGCGCGCGGCGGGCCACGCGCGCGACATTGGTGGCGAAATCGGGATCGGCGGCGAGCGCGGCATCGCCGATCACCTTTTCCGCCAGCACGCGCCATTCACGGTCGTTCTGGATCGAGATCAGGATGTCGACGCCGTCGCCGGCGCGGAACACGCCATAGGGCGAGATCGAGGGATGCGCGAGCCCGAGCCGCTGCGGCGGCTTGCCGCCTTCGTGCTGGAGCAGCGGCACTGTCATCCAGTCGGCCATGGAATCGAACAGCGAAACCGAAATCTCGGCGCCCTCGCCGGTGCGCCCGCGCGCGATGAGCGCTTCGAGGATCGCCTCATAGGCGTTCATGCCGGTCGCCACATCGACTACCGAAACGCCGACGCGCGCCGGCTGCTCGGGTCCACCGGTGACCGAAGCAAGCCCCGATTCCGCCTGAATGAGAAGATCGTAGGCCTTGCGCGCGGCATAGGGGCCGCTCTCGCCATAGCCGGAAATCGAGC
>WBUW01000212.1 GCA_008933495.1 Pseudorhodoplanes sp. | reverse complement strand
GCCCGGCCTATCAGTTGTTCGGCGTTTCGACCTGCTCGCGCCGCTGAACGCGCAACACCGCCGCCGGTTGCGCGCCCGGGCATGATCCCGAAAAGTGCGAAGCGGTTTTCGGAACAGATCATGCGCAGACAAAGAGCCAAAGCGCGATGACGATTCGAAGAAAAGTCATTCCGCGTTAGAGGAAGCGACCGGCGGCCGAAGCAGAGCGGGGCGAACGCATGAATGCGCGCACGGCCGGGGCCGGCCGGCAGGGAACGTTGCGGCGGCGGATCAATCTGCCGCTGCTTGTTCTCTATGGCGTCGGGGTCACGGTCGGCGCCGGCATTTATGTGCTGATCGGCGCGATGGTGCGCCAGGCCGGCGTGCATGCGCCGCTCGCCTTCCTGATGGCGGCCGTGGTCATGGCGCTGACCGCCGCCTCCTATGCGGAATTATGCACGCGCTTTCCGGTCAGCGCCGGGGAGGCGGCCTATGTGCGCGCGGCATTCGGCTCCCGGGCGCTGTCGCGCCTCGTCGGCCTGATCACGGCCGTCATCGGGATCGTCTCCGGCGCCGCGGTCAGCATCGGCTGCGCCGGCTATCTGCGTGAATTCGTCGCCTGGCCGATCCCGCTTCTGGTCGGCCTCATCGTGCTCGGGCTCGGTGTCGTGGCGGCGTTCGGCATCCTTGAATCGGTGGTGCTGGCCGGCATCTTCACCCTGATCGAGGTCGGCGGCCTGCTCGCCATTATCGGCGCCGGATTCGGCGCCGGTCTCGATTTCGCCGGCGCGGTGCCGCGCATTCTGGCCGCCCCCGTCGACTACGGCATATGGTCGGGGATCGCCATGGCGAGCCTGCTCGCTTTCTTCGCCTTCATCGGCTTTGAGGATCTCGTCAATATCGCCGAGGAGGCGCAGGCGCCGGTGCGCGACCTGCCGCTGGCGATCGCGCTCACGCTCGTCATTTCCACCGCGCTCTATGTGCTGGTGGCGGTGATCGCGGTCATCGGCGTTCCCGCCGAACGGCTGACGCAGTCGAGCGCGCCGCTCAGCGTCCTGTTCCGGGAGATTGCCGGCATCAGCCCGGCCGCCATCACCGCGATCGCGATCGTGGCGACGCTCAACACCGTCCTCGTGCAGATGACGATGGCCGCGCGCGTGCTGTACGGCATGGCGCGCCAGGGCGATCTTCCCGCCATTCTCGGCGACGTCCACGCGCGCACCGCGACACCGCTGCTGGCGACCGCGATCGCGACCGGGGCGACGCTGGTGCTGGCGCTGACGGTCCCGATCGAGCCGCTCGCGGAAGCGACCTCGGTCGCGACGCTGGTGGTGTTTGCGATGGTCAATGCCAGTCTCATCGGTCTCCGGTCGGCCGGCCGCCCGGTCGCCGCAGGCGCGATCCGCGTTCCGCTCTGGGTGCCGGTGCTGGGCGTGTTGACCTGCCTTGCGATGATCGCCGGCGTATTGCTCTAAAATGTGATGACTTGCCCTCGAATCGGCATCCCGCTTTTGCGCGTTGTCCGCGCATGATCTTTTCCGAAAGCCGCTTCGCACTTTTCCGGATCATGCTTTTGGCGCGCGGCCGGAACGACGCGCGGAATTCGCGGACAACCGCTTGATCCATCGCAATTCGCCGGACATGCTGATTGTTTATGAAAGATCGTGAATCGCGATCGGCGCGTCGGTCGCGATCGCCCTGAAAGCCAGCGAGCCGCCGCATGAAAGCCCGCGATGTCATGTCCCCGGTCGTGATTTCCATCGAGCCGGACGCGACGGTGGAGGCGGCGCTGCGGCTGATGATTGAGAAGAATATCAGCGGCCTGCCGGTGGTCGACCGGGCCGGGCAACTGGTCGGGATCGTCTCGGAAGGCGATTTCCTGCGCCGCGCCGAACTCGGCACGCAGCACCGGCAGCCGCGCTGGATCGAGTTTCTCATGGGCCCCGGCGCGCTCGCCGAGCAATATGTCCGCGCCAGCGGCCGCAAGGTCGGCGAAATCATGACCGCGGAGGTGCGCAGCGTCGCCGAGGACACCCCGCTCGACGACGTCGTGATGCTGATGGAGCGCTATCACATCAAGCGCGTTCCGGTCGTGTGCGCCGGGCGGCTCGCCGGGATCATCACCCGCGCCAACCTGATCCGCGCCTTGGCGAGCCTGTCGCGCGAGCTTGCGCCGGCGGCCGCCAGCGACACCGATATCCGCGCGCGGATCGTGACCGCGCTCAACAGCCTGCCATGGACCCCGCGCGCCACCATCGATGTGCTCGTGCGCGAGGGCATCGTCACCTTTACCGGCAGCGTATTCGACGAGCGCCAGCGCCGCGCCTTGCACGTGCTCGCCGAGAATGTCGCGGGCGTGAAGGGGGTGCGCGATCACATGGTCTGGATCGAGCCGGTGAGCGACATGGTGATCGAATCCGACGAGGACCGCGCCGGCGGCTGAGCGCGGGACGCCGCCGCCCGGCGCGCCGGTTCAGGCGGCGCGGCGCGCCTTGTGCCGGCCCTCGAAATGCGGCGCCACCTCGCGCATGAAGCGGTCCATCTCTTCCTTGACTTGCGTGTGCGGCTTCAGCCCGACATTGAAATAGAGGATCACTTCCGCGAAGCCGGCCGCTTCGACCTTCTTCAGCGTGTCGGCGATGCGTGCGGGCGAACCGACCAGCACGGAATTCTCGGTCAGGTCCTCCGGCTTCACCTTCTGCAGGCGGTCGACCATTTCGATGAAATAGCGGTAGCTCGGCGGCGCGGTGCGCGGATCGCCGGGGAAAGCGGGGATCACGCACTCCTTGTAGTAGCGGATCTGGCGCGCGCGCTGGGCGTCCTCCTGCTCCTTGTTGTCGGCGAAATGGGTGAAGTAGGAGCACATCAGCCGGCCGGGCTTGTTGCCGTACTTGGCGCAGGTCTCGTGATAGAGGTCGGCGACCTGCTTGAGCCCGCCGAAGCTCATGGCGGCGGCGAACGGCGCCACGATCAGCCCGCAGCCGAGCCGCGCGGCCAGCTCGATCGAGGGCTTGGAGAAGGAGGCGACATAGGTCGGGATCGGCTTTTGCACCGGCTGCGGGGTGATGCGTACGTCCGCGAACTGATAATGCCTGCCCTTGTGGTCGAGGCGCCTGCCTTCCGCCGCCCACAATTTGCGCACGACTTCGAGGCCCTCGTCGAAGATCGACTGGTTGTCCTCGAACGAGATGCCGAAGGGCAGGTATTCGCGCCGGTCGTAGCCGCGGCCGGCGGCGAAATCGACGCGGCCGTTGGAGAGCAGGTCGAGCGTCGCCCATTGCTCGGCGACGCGGATCGGATGATGCAGCGGCAGCACGGTGACCGCCGGCGCCAGCCGGATATGCTTGGTGCGCGCGGCGATATAGGTCAAGACGAGGTCGGGACAGGAGAGCACGCCGAGCGAATTGAAATGGTGCTCGCCGATCCAGGCCGAGTGCATGCCGAGCTGGTCGGCATAGAGCGCCTCGCTGGTGATGTCCTCGACGAAGCGGTTGGGCGCGCGCGTGTTGTTCTCGTAGTGATTGTCGGAAAGCGTGAAATAGCCGAATTCCATTTTGTCCTCCCTGTCATCCCGGGCGCAGCGCAGCGCGACATGGTGCGCTGCCGGCCCGGGATCGCTGCATGGTCTTGCCTTGTTGCGGTCCCGGATCAGCGGCGCAGCATCGCGATGCGGGGCGTCGGGGACGACGTTCCATCTTTCTTTCCTCAGATCGGCACCACCCAGTCGATGCCGTCGCCGAGGCCGACGGTATAGCGGCCGTCCTGATAAAGCAGCGGGGCGACATGGCCGGCGACCAGGATGTCGCTGATGCGGCCGATCACGACGCTGTGCGTGCCGTACGGCGTCACCAGATCGAGGTCGCAGAAAATGCTGGCCTGCGCCTCGCGCAGGAACGGCAGGCCGCCGGCGCTTGCCGCCCATGCGCCGACCGAGAAGCGTTCATCGTTGGGCAGCTTGCCGCCGAAGGCTTCGGCGATCTCGCTCTGGTCGGCATAGAGGATGTTGATGCAGAAGCGGCCGCTTGCCACAAGCGGATCGTGCAGGCCGGCCGCGCGGTTGATGCAGGCGAGCAGCGAGGGCGGGGCGCTCGACACCGAGGTGACGGCGGTCGCGGTCATGCCGTGGCGGCGGCCGGCGTGCGCGGCGGTGATGACGGTCACCGCGCTCGCCAGCCGGCGCATGGCTTTGCGGAAATCGGCCTCGAAGCGTTCTCCCATGCGACGCATCCTTTTGTCGTGTGCTGCGCCTGATTGTTGTCGATACAATACTTGTAAATATAACTGTTGTAAATGCAGGACCGGGCCGACTGCTGTGCGGATGCGGCAAGCCGTTGCCCGCGCGGTCGTTTCCGGCCCGGCCGCCAGGCGAATTGACAGGCCGGCGGCGCCGCGCCGATATAGGCGGTGCGCATCCCGGGACCGCCGTCGCCGTGCCTTCGAAACCCGTCTACGATCTGAGCCAGCGGCTTCCCTTCCTGATCAACCGGGTGGGCGTGGCGATCGTTGCGCGCGCCACCGAGGGCGGGCTCGCCGATTCCCAGCTCACGATTCCGATGTGGCGGGTGCTGGCGGTGCTGGCGCATCGCGGCGAATTGCGGCAGGTCGATCTGTCGGCGGCCACCAGTCTCGACGCGCCGACCGTCTCGCGCCTGATCTCGGCCGGCGTGCGGCGCGGGCTGGTCACGCGCACGCGCTCGAACACCAGCAACCGCGAGGTGACGGTGCGGCTGACCAAGGCCGGGCGCGAGATTGTCGACGAACTCGTGCCGATGATGGTGTCGGTCGAGAGCGCGCTGTTCCGTGGCGTGTCGAAGGCCGATCTTGCGAAATTCAAAGCCATCCTGCGACGGATGTACGACAACGTCGCACACTACGACGTGAAGGCACAAAAGCGCGCACCCGCAGGCGCGCGCCGCCGGCAGGCTCAGCGCCCGGTGCGCCCGGCGATCAGGTGATCGAGCGAGACGCCGCCCGGACCCTTCGCCATCAGGATCAGGAAGCAGGCCGCCCAGGTGCCGTGCGTGGGCCAGGCGTCGGGATAGACGAAAATCTCGATCACCAGCGTCATGATCAGGAGCGCGAGCGCCGAGAAGCGCGTCGCCAGGCCGACCACAAGCAAGGCCGGGAACAGATGCTCGGCGAGGGTCGCAAGCCAGGCGGCTACGACGGGGTCGACCAGCGGCAGCCGGTATTCGTCGCGAAACAGGTCGATCGCGGTATCCGATACGCGCCAGCCCTCGAGCTTGGTCTGGCCCGAGCGCCAGAACACGCCGGCGATCGAGAGACGGGTAACGAGCGCGATGAACCAATAGGGGATGCATTCGAACAGCGCGATCAGGCGGGCGGCGAGAGCGGGCAGGCCGGTTTGCCGGCGGGCGGCAAGGGTTGTGTAGTGGGTCGTGTCGGTGGTCGTGTCGATCATGGCGGGCATCCGTCAGGCGAGGGTTGGATCCGTTCCGGCGATGAGGCCGGATTGCAGCAGAAGGGCGAGGTTTGCGGTGAGATCGAAGCCCGCCGCCTGCGCAAGCGCGGTCTCGGCCGCCGCGTCGAGCGCGGCACCATCACCGAGCGCGCGGATGAAAACCGCGCCGCCCGGCGGCACGGCGTGCACGAAGACGTCGAGATGCGGGCGCACGACCAGCGCGTCCTCAGCGATGCCCTCGTCGACCGGCCCGAGCGCGCACGCGCCTGAATTCATCGCCCAGATGGTGACGATCGGATAGCGCGAGCGCACGAGCTGCATCGAGGGATGCAACCGCAGGCGCAGCGCCGCAAGCCGGTCGGGCGCGAGGGTCGCGAACGCGGCCGGATCGAGCGGCACGGCGTCGGCGGCGTGATAGGCGCGCGTGCGCGCGGCTTCCAGGCGCGCGACATCGGGCAGATAGGCGAGCGGCGCCGCCGGCGCGAAGGCGGCGATAAAGGCGGGGAAATCGTCGCCGTATTCGCGCAGGATTTTCGAGCGCGGCGGATGCGCCGGCACGAACAGCCGCGCCATCGCGAAGAAGAATTCCTCGCCGACG
>WBUW01000211.1 GCA_008933495.1 Pseudorhodoplanes sp. | reverse complement strand
TTCCGGACCTGACCCGGTTGGCGAGTGGCTCGTCCACCGCCAACCTCCCACGCCTATATCGGGCCAAAGAAGCGGGAAAGCAAGCGCGCCGGGCGGCGGCCGTGCTAGGGTGATGTGGGTGTATTGAATTGTTTTCCTTCGGGTTTCTCATGTCCGTGCATTCCGGCGCTTTTGCGCTGCATCCCCGGCTCGCCGCCGACACTGTCGCGCTCGGCGATCTGGCCTTGTCGCGCGTTCTGCTCATCAATGACGCCCATTATCCCTGGCTGCTGCTGGTGCCCCGCCGCGACCATATCATGGAGCTCATCGATCTTGCCGACGCCGAACGCGCCCAGCTCATGACCGAGATCGCAACCGTCGCGCGCGCGCTGAAAGAGGCGACCGCCTGCGACAAGCTCAATATCGCCGCGCTCGGCAATGCCGTGCCGCAACTGCATGTGCATGTCATCGCGCGCCGCACGACCGACGCCGCCTGGCCGAACCCGGTCTGGGGTGCGGTGCCGGCACGCGCCTATGCCGACGGCGAACGCGAACAGCTTCTGAACTCCATCCGGAACAGACTATGGAACACTTGACGACCGCCTCGTTCGATCTCGGGCCGAAGCCGCGGCTCGCCTATGCCGGCGGCAACCTCGATCGCGCCGCCGAGCGGCGGGCGGACGAGGCGTTTGTGCGGGCGCGCGCAAGCGAGGCGACCAGCGCCTTCTATGTCGTCGGCGGCGAATGGATCCTGCTGCGCAAATCGCACGCGGGACTGAGCCCGGAGTTCCCGCCGCAATCCGTGCCTGCACTCGGAGCGCCGGAGGAGACCATCTTTCTCGGCCTTCAGAGCGGCGCCGGCCGTTTCGCGATCGGACTCGGCGCCGACGCGATCGAGAGGCTGAAAACGAACGGCGAGTTCCACGTCACCGACCTGCGCACGATCGCGGTGCAGGGCCTGGTGCCGTTCACGCATCTGCCGGCGCTCGCCGAAGCCAAATCGCTGTTGCACTGGCACGCGCGCCATCGCTTCTGCGCCAATTGCGGCGCGCCGACGCGCACCGCCCAGGCCGGCTGGCGGCGCGACTGTGCGCAATGCGACGCCCAGCATTTCCCGCGTACCGATCCGGTCGCCATCATGCTGGCGATCGACGGCGGCCGCTGCCTGCTCGGCCGCCAGTCGCGCTTTCCGCCCGGCATGTGGTCGTGCCTGGCCGGTTTTGCCGAACCCGGCGAGAACATCGAGGAAGCGGTGCGGCGCGAGACGCGCGAGGAGGCCGGCATCCTGTGCGGGCGCGTGCGCTATTTCGCGTCGCAGCCCTGGCCGTATCCGTCCTCGCTGATGATCGGCTGCCATGCCGAAGCGCTGTCGCGCGACATCCGCGTCGACCGCGAGGAACTCGAGGATGCGCGCTGGTTCAGCCGCGCGGAAGCGGCGAGCCTGTTGACCCGCCGGCATCCGCAGGGCCTCACCGCCCCGCCGCCGATGGCCATCGCCCACCACCTGATCCGCGACTGGGTCGAGAATGGCGCCCGCGTCCTTGACTGAGGCTTTGGCTGCGGGCCGTGCCGTCGCGCCCGTCATCCTGTGCGCCGGCATCGCGGTCATCGACCAGATTTTTTCGGTTGCCGCCTATCCCGGCGAAGGAACCAAAATCCGCGCGCGCGGGATCACGAGTGTTGGCGGCGGCTGCGCCGCCAATGCCGCCGTTGCCATTGCGCGCCTCGGCGCTCGCGCGCGTCTTGCCGCCCCGCTCGGCGGACCGGCCGATGTTGATTTTGCCGGCGATGCCATCCTCGCCCATCTCGCACGCGAGGGCGTCGATGCGGGCGCCGCGATCCGGCTCGCCGGCACCGCCTCGCCGGTTTCGGCGGTGATCCTCGCCGACAGCGGCGAGCGCACGATCGTCAATTACCGCGACGACGCCCTGTCGTCGGTGCGCTGCGCGGACCCGTCCGCCCTCGTCTCCGGCGTGGCGGCCGTGCTGATTGACAATCGCTTTCCGGAATTCGTGCTGCCGATCGCGCGCGCCGCCCGCGACAACGGAAGCGTCGTCGTTCTGGACGCGGACGAGCCCACGCGCGAGACCGTCAACCTGTTGTCGGCCTGCTCGCATGTCGTGTTTGCCGCCGACGGCCAGCTCTTCCGGCAGGGCGTCGATGCCGGAAGCGCTGGCGGCGATCGGCGCGCGGACGCCGGCGCGCATTGCGGCGACGGACGGGGCGCGCGGTGTACTGTGGCTTGAAGCCGAAGCCGTGCGGGCCATGGACGCCTTTGCCGTCGATGCGATCGATACCCTCGCTGCCGGCGACGTCTTTCACGGCGCCTGCACGCTGGCGCTGGCCGAAGGCCGGCCGTTCGAGCAGGCCCTGCGCTTCGCCGCCGCGGCGGCGGCGATCAAATGCACGCGCCCGGGCGGGATCGCCGGGGCGCCGACGCGCCGGGAGGTCGAGGCCATGGTCGCGTGCCGGTAAGGAAGCCAGACAAAAGGCTTGCATTTGGAATATTGTTCTATATTGAGGTCTATATCTCGATCAAATAAGAATAAATTTCCAAATGGGCTCATCCATGGACGCCATCGACAAGAAAATCCTCGCCGCCCTGCAGGAGGACGCCTCGCTTTCGGTCGCCGAAATCGGCCAGCGGGTGGGCCTCTCCTCGACCCCGTGCTGGAAGCGCATCCAGCGCCTGGAAGCCGAGGGCGTGATCCAGAAGCGCGTGGCGCTCATCGACCAGGTGAAGATCGGGCTTGGCATCACCGTCTTCGTCTCGGTGGAGACCGGCGACCATTCGCAGCAATGGCTCGACCGGTTCGCAACCACGGTCAGCGCCATGCCGGAAGTGATGGAATTCTACCGCATGGCCGGCGACGTCGACTACATGCTGCGCGTGGTCGTGGCCGACATGCAGTCCTACGACGCCTTCTACAAGCGGCTGATCGCGATCGCGCCGTTGAAGAACGTGACCTCGCGCTTCGCGATGGAAAAGATCAAGTCGACGACGCTGTTGCCGATCCCCTGATGCGGCTGGCGAGCGATCAGGAGCTCGTGCGCGTGATCGTATCCGACAGCCGCGGGCGCATGAAAATCTGGTCCTTCAGCGTCATTGTTCCGGTCACGACATAACCCACGGTCGGCTTGTAGGCATATTCCACCTCGCCCCAGACCATGCTGGTATTGGGCACCAGCAAAGCGCCCGGCAACGTCACCGAGGAACCTTTGGCGCGCGCGCTGCCATTGAGCGAGTCGCTCCACTCGACCGTGGCATTGCTGTTGTTGTCGATCTTCACGAGCGTCACCCGGACCTTGGCCTTGTCGACCGGGTAGGGCGAGAGCACGGCGGAAGACGCCTGCAGCACGCTGTTCATGCCCGAATTGTTGATGCTGGCCACCTGCGAGACGAGGTCGGCGACGGTGCGCGCGGTCAGCGTCACTTTGCGGTCGATGCTGATGCCCTGCGAGACCTCGACCCCGCCGAGATAAAGCGTCACCATCAGCGGCAGCAGCATGGCGAATTCCACCGCCGAAACGCCGCGCTCGTCACGCGCGAGCCGCTGCAGGCGCCGGGGCAGAAGCTTCATGATCGCCAAAGAAATCATGGCAGGCCTCATTTATAGGGCTCGTTGCGGAAGGCCGCGGTCGCCACGATCAGGCGCTTGCCGCCGGCCATGTCGGCGAGATTGAGACCGAGCAGCGAGACGTAGACCGGATACTGATAAAGCAGGCGCACCACCACGATGTCGCCGGGGCCGCCCGGTTGATAGGTAAAATTGTTGACCAGGTTGCCGTTGGCATCGATCGGCTTGCTCAGGTCGATGTTGCTGAACGAGGAATAGGTGCGCACGTCGACCATCACGCCGCCCGAGCAATTGAACAGGCCGTAGATTTTCTTGCAGACCTCGTCCTTGAATTTCGCCTGGTCGAAGCCGGCGGTCTGCGCCTGGCCGGTCATGATCAGGCGCGCGGAATCGGCCACCGCCGTCTCCAGCGTCTGGCCGGCGAAGAACACCACCGCCGTTTCCATGATGGCGAAGACCAGCGCCAGGAATGGCGCCGCGACGAGACCGAACTCCACCGCCGCCGCACCGTCCTGGCGGCGGACAAAGCGGCGCGCCAGTCGCGCGCCCAACAGGCATTTCACCCGTTTTACAAGCGTGGCTGATTTGATACCGGCCATGGCGATCACCCCGACGCGGCATTCGGCCGCCAGATTGCGTAAAGTGATAGCAAAGAGGCGTTGTCGAATTGTTGCGACAATTGCGGATCGATCGCGGCGGCGGATTCAGCTTTCGTTAACCGTGGCGGCGCGGTCGCGATCAGCGCCGGCCGCGCTGCGCGGCGCCCTGTACCTGGCCGAGCCAGGTGCCGGTCTGCGACAGATTGCGCCCGAAGAATTGCTGCCCGTCGCCGAGCGTCACCCGCGGCTCGCAGAACGGCGCGCAGCTATAGGTCTCGCGCTCGACGCCGCGATAGACCACGACCGTGCCGTCGTAAGGGCCCTTGACCATCACCTTGCGCTCCATCAGCGGCGCGCCGGCGCGGTCGAGCGCGACGACATTGGTGACGCCGTAGCCCTTGCCGGTAATCACCATCAGCCCGCCGGGCTGCACCGACACATCGGCGATCAGCGGATTGCCGATCACGACGGTGGCGACGCGCTCGGGCATTTTCACGAGCCGGGCCTGATCGAGCACGACGGCGAGATATTCGTCATCGCCGGCGGCATCGGCGCGGGCGGCCGGGGCCGAGGCCAGCGCGGCCACCACGCCTGCGATGGCGAACATGATCGCACGCGCGCGCGGACCGCCGCTCACAGGCATCGTCATCGGCCATACTCCAACGCAACAGAACCAGGTTTCGAACGCCGGCACGCACGGGCTGCGTTCCGCACGAAAACGACTTCACTTGAAATTGGTGAATCATTGGCAAACGGCCGCCGGCGCGGCCGCGCCTTAACGCAGCGAAAGCGGCCGCGGCCGCCGCGTGCGCGCATGACCGACATGGCGCGCTGTGATTGATTGCCCCGGATAGCGCGATTTTCCGCGTGTTTTCATCAATTGCGGTCAAGCGTCTCAAATTGCTTGCATCGCGCAAGCGGCTGTTAACCACGAACAAACAACACCTGATCGAAGCGTATTTCTGCGATCCGATTAACCGGGCCGCAAGCGCGCGCTGCTAGGGTCGCGCCCGGTTCGATGAGCCGGGAACACGGACACGAACCAGCTCGGACAGCCACGTGTGGATCAAGGAGTCTAAGATGAAGAATCTCGTGAAGCGCTTCGTGTCGGATGAGTCCGGTGCGACCGCCATTGAATACGGCCTGATCGCTGCCGGTATCTCGGTCGCCATCATCTCGGTCGTGTCGGGCCTCGGCGGCAAGCTGAAGGACACCTTCACGAAAGTCCAGAACGCGATGAACTAAGCGTTCTGCACGTTCGTTATCACGGAAGGCTCCGGTATGCCGGAGCCTTTTCGTTTTTTGGCGCCGGCGGCCGGCGCGCCATTTCCCTAAAATTTTGCCGAATTCGCGACGCCGGTTTGATTTCTGTTTCCGCGATCGAATTAACCGCCGCGCAAGCCGCCCTCCCTAGCGTTGCGCGCGGCCCGACAAGCCGAAGAACACGGCCCGGGCCGGTCAAACAGAACGTGTGGATCAGGGAGTACAGGATGAAGAATCTCTTGCAGCGCTTCATGTCGGACGAATCCGGCGCGACCGCCATCGAATACGGGCTGATTGCCGCCGGCATTTCGGTTGCCATCATTTCGGTCGTTTCGGGTCTCGGCGGCAAGCTGAAGGACACCTTTACGAAGGTCGACGGCGCACTGAACTGATCCGCTGCGGTCATCGGGTGCAAGAGGCGCCGCGCCGCCGGAGCGAGCCGGCCGCGCGGCGCCCGCGTACGGCAGGAGATCTGCTAACCAAAACGCAACGCCGAGCGGCTAACAATGAGGCGCCGGCTTTCGGCAAAGGCCGGTTTTCGGAAGACGCCGCAAGAGACGCAACAAGAGACGCCGCAAGAGACA
>WBUW01000210.1 GCA_008933495.1 Pseudorhodoplanes sp. | reverse complement strand
GCGCGACCAGCAGCGAGGCGCAGAGGAGCGAGGCGGGAGCGAGCGAAAGCGCGGTTTTCATGGTCGCGTCTCCTTGGTCGTTGCAACGCCGCTCGCAGCGGCGCCAGCGGGGTGGAGCCGGCTTCACTGTTTGTAGTTAGGCAGTGTCGTCAGGCAATGAAAGGGGCCCGGCCGCCGTCGGTGCCAGGCCTCGTTCCACCGCGGGTTGCGCGCTCAGCAGCCTTCGAAGCGGCCGTAGCCGAGATCCTGGACGCATTGTCCTTTCGCGCGCCGGTGGGCGTATTCGCCGGCATAGCGCCCGCCCTCGAAATCGTTCGAGGGGACGAGATAGTTCGGCCGGTATACGGTCTGCACTTCGCCGGTCAGCGGATCGAAATAGCTGTAGAAGGGTGAAATCTTGCGGCGCGCGGAAAAGTCCTCGGCCTGGGCCGCCTGGGCAAGCGACATCAGCGCGAGCGCCCCGACCAGGGCCGAAATTCGAAGCTTCATGGCATCACCTCTTTGCAGGCCGCGGATGGATGCCGCAGCCGAATGGCAATGCCGGTTGGTCGCCGGTTTCCGGTTACGGGTTCAAAGCGGATGGAGGGACAACAGCGGTCGCCGGCGGGCGTCCGCTACCAGCGGACCTCGAACCCGAATGTTCCCGCATGCGTGCTGAATCCGTTCCGCAGGCGGGTGTCGTAGACGAGATAAAGCCGCGAGGTTTCCGTGAGCTTCACGCCGGTTGAAACGCCGCCATTGAATTCGAACCGTTCGTCAACGAGGCCGGGAATGGTGCGGGGACCGACGGTGGTGTTGATCGGCGTGGCGAGCACCGGATCGACATCCTGAGAGAGGATTTCGATCGCGCGGGCATAGACGCCGATGTCGTAGAGGTGCGCCCCCGACAACCAGGAATAACCGATCTCAGCGCCCGCGAAGGCGCGCGCGCGTTGCGTCTGCTGACCGGTGGCGGAGACCGGGGTCGCCCCGCCGCGTTCCGTGAAAGCGTCGACCTTGATCAGTGTCCAGTCGATTCCGATCCGCGGCACCACGCGCCAGTTGCCGTTCTGCCAATAATAGCTCATCTCGGCGATGGCGCCCCAGAGCGATGCGTCATAGTCGGCCGAAATCTCGCCGCCGGCATCGGTGCGCCGCATGGCGATGTCGCCAAAGCCGTAAATGCCGGCCGCGGAGAACGTCCAGGGCCCCGACTCGAAAATCGCGTTGGCGCCGACCTGGGTCAGATCGATGCGGGAGGATTGCGGCAGGTTGCGGATGGCGATCTTGCTGTGGCCCTGATCGACCGAAACGCCGAAACTGATGCCCGGCGCGACCGTGGCGCCAATACCGAGGATGCCGCCGAAGGTTTTTCGCTCGTCGCCGGTGAACGCGTTCTGCGCGCTCGTGCGCGCGATCGACCCATAGGCCTCGCCCCACAAACGATAACGCGTTCCGCCCTGCTCGCCATTGACGGCGACGTCGGCCCCGCCGCCGCCGGGATTGTTGGCCGCCGGGCCGAAAACGGTGCTATTGGCCTGGTTGGCATTGTCGCGCAGAAATTTGGAGCCGAGATCGAAAATCGCGCCGGGCGCGCTGAGCGCGGCGTTCATCGTGGCGGCGCCGATCGTCGAAGTCTGGCCGCTCTGGGCAAAGGCCGGTACGTTGCCAAAGAAGCTCCACAGCGCGGCCGCGCCGATCAATGCAGCGGCCCGCATGGAGTCATATCGATTTGAGCCGCTGCTGCGCACGAGTGCCCCCTCACTCGTTCCGCTGCCTCTCTGCGTCGACAAGAGCGGCGAACGATGAGCGCCGCAATCTAGCATTCAGGCCCAGAGTCGGGCAAAGCGTAAATGCGCCTGCCCGACGGGCGCGGGGGGTGTTGCACATTTGCAGCACCGCCGCGCAGCCATAATGCGGTGGACGTGCCGGCCTCAGGCGGAAAGCGCGTTCCTGTGGCCGCGCAGGCCGGCAACGATCGGCAGGCGCCTTTGCGCCGGCGGGGTCGTCTTGCGCCTCCCCTCCAGCCATTCTTCGTTGTCGGCGAGCGCCAGCCACGACCGCTGCATCGCCAGCAGGATCCGCCGATCGGCGTCGGTTGCCGCCGCCGTCGCCAGCAGGCCGCAATAGCGGGCGTTGCGCCGGCATTGTTCGGATTTTCGCCATGGCATGGCAAGGTGCCGCATGATGTCTGTCCTGGGCGAAGGCGCACAATTGGATCGAGGATATAACGCGGCAGCGAAAAAGTGGTTCCCGGCAAATGGATTGACTTTGGCGGCCGGGCGGTTTTTCTCCGGTGCCCGCCCGCGGCAGGCGGCGGCGAGGACCGTGCGAAGATGACCGAAGAACGCGAACAGCCGGCCGGATTGTCCTATTCCTACCGGCCCTCGATGATGAGCGCGCCGCGCGAATTCCGCCTCGAGGAGGAGACGCTGGTCTGGAGCATCGGCCGTCATAGCGGGCGCATGCCCTACGATCGCATCACGCGCCTTCGCATGTCGTTTCGGCCGGTTACGATGCAGATGCAGCGCTTCGTCACCGAAATCTGGAGTCCGGGCACGCCCCGCCTGCTCATCGCCTCCACGAGCTGGAAGAACATGGTGGAGCAGCAGCGGCACGACCGCGAATATTCCGCTTTCATCGCCGAACTGCACCGCCGCATGGCCGCGGCGAAAAGCGCCGCGCGATTCGATGCCGGCACGCCGGTTTACATATTCTGGCCGGGGGCGATCGTGTTCGGTCTGGTGTCGCTCGGGATTGCCGCGTTGATTGTCCGGGCGCTTCACGCCGGCATCTATTCGGCGGCAGCGTTCGTCGCCGTCTTCTTTGCGCTCTTTCTTTGGCAGGCCGGCGCGTTTTTCAAGAACAACCGACCCGGCCGCTATTCGGCCGACGCACCGCCGGCCCATCTGCTGCCGGCCGGCGACTGACCGCTCACCGCCGGACCACCAGCACCGAGCAATTGGCGTAGCGCACGACATGGCCGGCATTGGAGCCGAGGAAGTAGCTGCGCATGTCCGGGCGGTGCGAGGTCATCACGATCAGATCGGCCCCCATGTCTTTCGCCTCCTGGATGACCTCGTGATAGATGCCGCCCTGGCGGACCGCGGTCGAGACGCTGGCGGTATCGAGCCCGCTGTCGCGCGCCATGGCGGCCAGAGTCTCTTCCGCGCTCTTGCGCTGCTGGATGTCGAAGTCGGGCGGTACATATTCGGCCAGCATGACCGGGGTCATGGGCAGGACATTGACCAGTCGCACCTTGCCGCCGATCGAACGGGCCATGGCGACCGCGGTCATGATTGCGGGTTTGGCCAGTTCCGGCTCAGCGATGTCGACAGGCACCAGGATATTCGTGAACATGACGCATCCTCCGCAGACCGTGTCCGATCATCATGCCATGCCGGCGCGCCCGCGTTGAGCCCTGCGGGCGATCATTTATCCGCGGCCGCCAGCGCCCGCGGCGTCACGAAACGCGTCAGGCGGCCGGTGCCGGGCCTGATCTCGCTCCAGGCCCGTGCGTTGAAGTCGATGACGGCGAGGCCGCCGGTCGGAAATTTCTCGAACAGGCGTTCGCGTGCTTCGCGCTCGCCGGCACCGGCAAGGGCGAGGGCAAGGCTTTGAAGGCCGGGATTGTGCCCGACGACAATCAGCCGCTGCACCGGCGCCGGGGTCTGGGTGATGACGTCGAGGATCGCGTGCGGAGAGGCTTCGTAGATGCGGTTGTCGAATTCGGTCTTCGGGCGCGCGCGCAGCGCTTGCAGGACGAGCGACCAGGTCTCGCGCGTGCGCGCGGCGGTCGAAACGATCGCGTGTTGCGGCAGCAGCTCGTGGGCGGTCATGTAGCGGCCGACCAGGGGCGCGGCTTGGCGCCCGCGCGCGTTGAGCGGACGGTCGTGGTCGCGCGTCCCGGGCAGGGTCCCGTCCGACTTGGCATGCCGCAGGAGCATCAGGCGGAGCATGAGGTCCGTGGTCGATTTTCGAGCGCCGGCAGTCTAGCATGCCGTCGCGAATATCCGGGAATACCGAAATGGATGCGGGCGATTTGACACAGACCGATGACACCGGCGACGGCTACGCGGCGACCTATTTCACCGCGACCATGGTTCGCAGGCCGCGATGCGCGCCGCTCAATTTCGATCTCGACGTCGATGTCTGCGTCATCGGCGCCGGTCTCGCCGGGCTGACCGCCGCCCGAGAGATCGCGCGCCGCGGGCGTTCGGTCGCCGTGCTCGAAGGCGGGCGCATCGCCGGCGGCGCGTCCGGGCGCAATATCGGCCTTGTGGCGCCCGGCTTTGCGCAAGACCCGCGCCTCGTCATCGCGCGGGCGGGGCTTGAGCGGGCGAAGGCCTTGTGGCGGCTGTCGGAAGCCGGCGTCGATTATATTCGCGACACCATTGCCGAAGCCGGGCTTGCGGACGCCGCATGGTCCGGCGGCGGCTGGCTGTCGGTTTCGAAAATCGACGATATGCCCGCGATGGGGCGTACGGCGCATTTTCTGCGCGCAACGTTCGGAGTCGATTGCGAACTCTGGCCGACCGAGCGTGTGCGCGCGCGCCTGAAGTCTTCGCACTATTTCCAGGCGATCCATTTTCGCGACGCCTGCCATATCCATCCGCTCAATTATGCGCTCGGCCTGGCACGCCTTGCGGAAGCGGCCGGTGCGCGCATTTTCGAGGATACCCCGGCGCTCTCGATCGATCCGGTCGGCGTGCGCAAGCGCGTCCACACCGCGCATGCGCGCGTGCGCGCGGGCGTGGTCGTGCTCGCGGGCGGGGTGCATCTCGGCGGCCTGATGCCGGCGCTTTCGCAGACGCTGGTGTCGTCGACGCGCCATGTCGTCGCAACCGCGCCGCTCGGCGCGGGCGTCGCGGAGGCCATCGATTTCGCCGGCCCGGTCAGCGACGGCGTCTTTGCCGGCAACCATTACCGGCTCGCCGGCGACCGCCTGATCTGGTCCGGCGGCCCGGCCGTGAACGAGGCCAATCCGCGCCGCGCCGCACGCCGGCTGCGGCGCGATATCGCGCGCATTTTTCCGCAGCTCGGCAAGGTCGAGATCGAATCGGCCTGGGCGGGGACGTTCGGCTATGCGGTGCACCGCATGCCGCAGATCGGCGAAATGTTTCCCGGCGTCTGGATTGCGAGCGGGTTCGGCCAGCACGGCCTCAACACCACGGCCATGGCGGGCAACATCCTGGCCCGCGCCATCGTGGACGGCGGCCGGACCTGGCAATATTTCGAGCCGTTCGAGCTGATCTGGGCCGGCGGATCGGCCGGGCGTCTTGTCACGCGCCTGCAATATCTGCTGACGCGCGGACAGGCGCGCGCGGCCGCGCGGTTCTCGCGCCGCCGCGAGCGCGTGAAGAGCCGCTACGAGGTGGAGGATGCCCGGCGCGCGCAACGGCTGTGGACGCGGCTTGCCGCGGAGCCCGCATCGCCGGAGGCGCTTGCCGTGGCATCGGCTGCGGACGGCCCGCCGTCCGCGGCCGCCGGTGCGGCGGCATCGCGGCCGAACGAGCCCGTTACATGAGCGCGCGGCGACCGCGCTGGATGCGGCTTGCGTTCGTCCCGGCGGCGGCCCTCCTTGCTGGCGCATGCGCGAAAGACTGGGTCGCGCCATCCGGGGGACCGATCGAGCGGCCATCGAAGGTTTTCGTAAGCGCGTTCGAGCCGGCATCCGGCGCGCAGATGGTCGATCCCGTCCTCGGTGTGCAACTCAAGCGACGCATGCGCGGGCTGACGGATCAGGCGGTCGCCATCGAAACCGGCCAGCGCGTGTCGGCAGCGTTTTTCGCGCAGTTCGTTGCGGCGTTGCGCAGCGCGGGCCTGCCGGCGGAGCCGGGCAGCGCCGACAATATGCTCGCCAACACCAACGCGGTGGTGGTGGAGGGGGCGATCCGCAGCCTCGGCGAGGACGAACTGCGTCAGCGCCGTCAAAGCGGGTTCGGGGCGGGCCGCATCCGCATCGTTGCCGAGGCAAAACTGGTCTATCGCGCCGATATCCAGTCGAAGCCGCTGATCACTTTCACCGCCGAGGATCAGTC
>WBUW01000209.1 GCA_008933495.1 Pseudorhodoplanes sp. | reverse complement strand
TTGCCAGACTCTCCGACAAGCTGCCGCGCGTGGGTGACTGGGTTCTCGCGGTCGGCAATCCGTTCGGGCTGAGCAGTACCGTCACCGCCGGAATTGTGTCCGCGCGCGGTCGCGATATCGGCTCCGGTCCGTACGACGATTTTCTGCAGATCGATGCGCCCGTCAATAAGGGCAATTCCGGCGGGCCGACGTTCGATATCGACGGCAATGTCGTGGGCGTCAACACCGCGATCTTTTCGCCGTCCGGCGGCAATGTCGGCATCGCCTTCGCCATTCCCGCATCGACCGTCACGACCGTCATTGCCCAGCTCAAGGACAAGGGCTCGGTCAGCCGCGGCTGGATCGGTGTGCAGATCCAGCCGGTCACCAAGGATATCGCCGACAGCCTTGGATTGAAGAAGCCGGGCGGCGCGCTCGTCTCCGAGCCGCAGGCGAACAGCCCGGCAATGAAGGCGGGCATCGAGTCCGGTGACGTCATCCTGTCGGTTGACGGCGAGGCGGTGAAGAATGCGCGCGATCTGGCCCGCAGGATCGGCAACATGACGCCCAATACCAACGTTAAGCTCGTTGTCTTCCGCGGCGGCGCCGAGAAGACTGTGAACCTGACGCTCGGCGAATTGCCGAATCCGCGGGAGACCAGCCTGCGTCCGGGCGGCGGGGAGCAGGAAGGCGCGGACCGCGAAACGTCGCGCTACGGGCTCACGCTTGCGCCCGCCAGCAATGTTGCCGGTGCGAATGCCGAGGGCGTCGTCGTGACCAACATCGATCCGCGCGGGTTGGCGGCCGATGTCGGATTCCAGATCGGCGACATTATCCTTGAAGTTGGCGGCAAGAGCGTTTCGGCGCCCGCCGACGTACGAAAGGCGCTCGCTGACGCCCGCAACGGCGGGAAACGCACGATCCTCATGCGCGTGAAATCGAGCCAGGGAACGCGGTTTGTCGCGCTTCCGCTCGGCCGCGCTTAATGGACGGGCCGTGCTGCCGGCAATCGTCGCCCCCGCCGGTGACACGGAACCCAAGGGGACGGGCTTTAAGCCCGTCCCCGCTCAGATTGGCCCGCCGACCGGTTTCATGCCCCCCTCCGGTCGCAGGGTCGAACGAGGGGACGGCCGCGTATCCTGGCCGTCCCCTCACTTTCCCGGCCCCAACCGGGGGCCGGAAACCGTGTTTGCAGGCAGTGCGCCCCCGGCTCGCGAATTCGCTAGTATCGTAACGATCCGCGACTCACTGTCAGCTCATGCGCCTCCTGATTATCGAAGATGACCGTGACGCCGCCGACTATATCGTGCGGGCGTTCCGCGAGGTCGGCCACATGGCCGACCATGCCGTCGACGGCAAGGAGGGCCTCGCGCTGGCGCTCGACGGCGATTACGACGTATTGATCGTCGATCGCATGCTGCCCAAGCGCGACGGCCTTTCGGTGATCGGCACGCTGCGGGAAAAGGGCGTGCAGACTCCGGTCCTCATTCTGTCTGCGCTCGGGCAGGTCGATGACCGGGTGAAGGGGCTGCGCGCCGGCGGGGACGATTATCTGCCGAAGCCTTATTCCTTTTCCGAGCTGCTGGCGCGGGTCGAAGCGCTTGGCCGGCGGCGCGGGGGCCGCGGCGACGAGATGGTCTATCGCGTCGGCGACCTGGAACTCGACCGCTTGTCGCACCGGGTGATGCGCGGCAAGGAGGAAATTCTGCTGCAGCCGCGGGAGTTCCGCCTGCTCGAATATCTCATGAAACATGCCGGGCAGGTGGTCACGCGGACGATGCTGCTGGAAAACGTATGGGATTATCATTTCGATCCGCAAACCAACGTCATCGACGTGCATATTTCGAGACTGCGGTCGAAGATCGACAAGGGCTTTGCGCAGCCGTTGCTGCATACGGTGCGCGGCGCGGGATACATGATCCGTGACGGCGTTCGCTAAGCTGCTCGCAACGACCGCTTTCCGGTTGACGGTGATCTATCTGATCGTATTCGCGCTGTTTGCGGCGTTTCTGCTGGCATATTTTGCACTCAATACCCGCCGGCTGGTCACCGAGCAGATGACGCAGACGGTCGACGCGGAAATCTACGGGCTCGCCGAACAGTACAATGCCGGCGGCATCCGGCGGCTTGTTCTCATCGTTGAGCTGCGCTCGCAGCGGCCTGGCTCCAGCCTGTATCTGGTCACAACCCGCGCCGGCGAAAGCCTGGCCGGCAATGTCGGCTCGTTGCCGCCCGGGATTCTCAACAATCCCGGCCTGACCGAAACGGAATATCGCCGTCTCGAAGAATCCGACGGCGCCGCGCATCACGCGCTGGTGCGCGTCATCGAATTGCCGAGCGGATTCCGTCTGCTCGTGGGCCGCGATCTGGAAGAGCGCGAGCGGCTCCATCGCGTCGTCCTTTCGGCCGGTCGCTGGTCGGCGGCCATCGTGGTCGTGCTCGGTTTTGCCGGCGGGTTTTTCCTGTCACGGCGCATGCTGCGTCGTGTCGATGCCATGACCGAGACGACGCGCCAGATCATGGACGGCGACCTGAGCGGCCGCCTGCCGGTGGGCGGATCCGGTGACGAGCTTGACCGGCTCGCCGTCAACCTCAATGCAATGCTTGAGCGGATCGAAGCGCTCATGCATGGCCTTAAGGAAGTTTCCGACAATATCGCCCACGATCTGAAAACGCCGCTGACCCGGCTTCGCAACCGCTGCGAGGAGGCGCTGCGGACGGCGAAGGGCGAGGCCGATTACCGAGCGGCCATGGAGGCCACGATCGAGGAATCGGACGGCCTGATCCGGACCTTCAACGCCTTGCTCATGATCGCGCGTGCCGAATCGGGCCAGGCACGCGACAACATGGCCGAGTTCGACGCCGCCGAGATTGCACGCGACGTCGGGGAGTTGTACGAACCCCTGGCCGAGGAGCGGGGGCTCTCGCTTCGCGTCGAAGCGGAAGGCCCCATTCCGGTGCACGGAAGCCGTGAATTGATCAGCCAGGCCCTTGCCAATCTTGTTGATAACGCGATCAAGTATTCGACCGAAACCGATCGCGCCGAAGCCAAGGATATGACGGTCGTGATCCATGCATCAACCGAGGGTGAGCAGATTTTGCTTGCGGTTGCGGACAGAGGGCCGGGAATTCCCAAGGCGATGCGCGGGCGCGCGATCGAACGCTTCACGCGCCTCGAACAAAGCCGTTCGCTGCCCGGCTCCGGGCTTGGATTGAGCCTCGCCTCCGCGGTCGCCCGCCTGCATGGCGGCGAATTGCGCCTTGAAGACAATAATCCCGGCCTCAAAGCCGTGATTGCGGTCCCGCGCGGAGGACCGCAGGGGGCTGGATGAGCGTTCGCATATCGGTTTCGGAGTTCGGCGCCGGAAGTCTCGCCGCGCGCGTCGGCGCTGCGCCGTTCGTCGAGCCCGACGACGTCGGCTTGCTTGACGAATGGCTCGCCGGCAACACCGCCGCCGCGGACATTCTCAGACCCGTGATGGCGGCCAACCCTGCGCTCGGCCGGCTGCTGGCCGGAATTGGACGCCGCTCGCCGTATCTCTGGGGTCTCGGTAGCGCCAATCCCGAGCGGCTGGTCAGAATCCTCGTCGCCGATCCTGACAGCTATTTCACAACGCTGCTCGATCGGACGGCTGCGTCCGTTTCCGCTGCGCCGTCCGAGGCCGATGCCATGCGGCTCCTGCGCGAAATGAAGGCGGAGGCGGCGCTCCTGATTGCGGTTGCGGACATCGGTGGGGTCTGGCCGGTGATGCGGGTGACCGCAGCGCTGACCGAGCTTGCGGATTGCGCCGTCCGTTCCGCGCTTCGCTATCTGCTCAACGAAGCGGTGCGGCGTGGCACCATTCGCGCGCTGGACGTGAGCCGGCCCGAGACCGGTTCCGGCTATTTCGCGCTTGCCATGGGCAAGATGGGCGCCGGCGAGCTGAACTATTCAAGCGACATCGACCTGATCGTGCTGTTCGATCCCGACGCGCCAGCCGTGCCGGCGGAGGTCGAACTGGCTGCCGTTCACATCCGCCTGACGCGCGGGCTCGTGAAGCTCCTTCAGGAGCGTACTCCCGAAGGTTATGTTTTCCGGGTCGACCTTCGCCTGCGTCCCGATCCGGCATCGACCCAGATCGCGATCTCCACCGCAAGCGCGCTCGACTATTACGAACATCGCGGGCAGAACTGGGAACGTTCGGCAATGATCAAGGCGCGCGTCTGCGCCGGCGATTCCACCGCCGGGGAAGCGTTCCTCAAGGCGCTCACCCCGTTCGTCTGGCGCAAATACATGGATTTTGCCGCCGTCGCGGACATCCACGCGATGAAACGCCAGATTCACGCCTACAAGGGACACGGAGAGATTGCCGTCGAGGGCTTCAACATCAAGCTCGGCCGCGGTGGTATTCGCGAGATCGAATTTTTCGTCCAGACGCAACAACTGATCGCCGGCGGGCGCCATCCGGAACTGCGCGACCCGCGCACGCTTGCGACGCTTGCGGCGCTGGTCGAGGGCGGCTGGATCGAGGCCGACGCGCGCGATGACCTCGAACGGGCCTATCTGTTCCTGCGCACGATCGAGCACCGGCTGCAAATGGTGGCCGACGAGCAGACGCATTCGCTGCCGGTCGATGCCGAGCGGATGCGGGGATTTGCCCGGTTCTGCGGCTACGCCGACCGTGATGCCTTTGCCGAAGCTCTGGTCGGCCATCTGCGCAAGGTACAGGTTCACTATGCGCGCTTGTTCGAGCTTACGGAAGCCGCGGCGGGCGAACGGTTGCTCTTCAAGCGCGATGCCGATGATCGCGGGACGCTCGATCGCCTGACCGAGCTGGGATTTCGCAACCCGCTCGAAATCTCGGCAACCGTCCGCGCCTGGCTCGCCGGGCGCATGCCGGCGCTGCGCAGCGAGTTCGCGCGTGAACAACTTCAGGCCTTCATCCCGCCACTCTTGACCCAGCTGGCGCGCGCGGAAAATCGCGACGCGGCGCTCGCGTCGTTCGAACGCTTCCTCTCCGGATTGCATCCGGGTGGGGCGGGGCGGCTGTTTTCGCTGCTGCGCCAGAACCCGGGCTTGCTGGCGCTGTTCATGCTCATCCTGAGCAATGCGCCGCGGCTGGCCGACATCCTGGCCGGTCATCCGCAGGTGATCGACGGGTTGATCGATCCGGCTTTCTTCGGCGCGGTACCCGACGCCGACAAGCTGCGCGATGCGCTGCAGAGTTCGCTTGCGCAGTCGAATTCCTATGAGGATTACCTGGACCGGCTCCGGTTGTTCGGGCAGGAGCATATGTTCCTGATCGGGGCCCGCATCCTGTCCGGCACGCTGTCGGCGGAACTTGCGGGACAGGCTTTCGCGCGGCTCGCCGACGTTATCATCCGCGACCTTCACCGCGAGGTTGAGGAAAAGTTCGCACACGCGCACGGCCGCATCAAAGGCCAGAGCACTGCTCTGCTGGCGATGGGAAAGCTCGGCGGACGGGAAATGACCGCGACGTCCGATCTGGACCTGATCCTGGTTTACGACTTCGATGAAGCTCACCCGGAATCCGACGGACCGCGACCGCTCTATGGGGCGCAATATTTTGCCCGCCTGACACAGCGCCTGATCAGCGCGCTGACGGCACGGACCAATTATGGCGCGCTCTACCAAGTCGACATGCGTCTGCGGCCATCCGGCCGCTCAGGGCCGGTGGCGACCCAGCTTGCCTCCTTCCGTCATTATCAGGAGCACGACGCCTGGACCTGGGAGCATATGGCGTTGACGCGCGCGCGTGTGGTCTCCGCAACGCCCGGCTTTGCGGCCGCGGTGCAGGAGGTGATCGAAACCGTACTGCGCCGTCCGCGCAATCACGCGCTGATTGCCGGCGATGCGCTCGAAATGCGCAATGCCATCGCGCAGGAAAAGCGCGACGATGATCGCTGGGACCTCAAATACGCAGCCGGCGGTCTCATCGACGTCGAATTTCTGGCGCAGTATCTGCAGCTTGTTTACGCTGCCGACCACCCGGCGCTGCTCGATACTTCGACCGCGCATGCGCTGGAAAAAGCCACGCGGATCGGCCTGCTC
>WBUW01000208.1 GCA_008933495.1 Pseudorhodoplanes sp. | reverse complement strand
CCGCCGCCGCAACGAGCCTGGTAATCGCGGCCGTCATGACCTTTTCTCCTCCCGCCCATGCTCCTTGACCAGGAAGCCGGTCACCGAGCGGCGCTTGTCGAGCCATTGCCGCGCGGCGTCGCGCACCTGTTCGGCGGTCACCGCGCGGATGCGCTCGGGCCAAGTGCGGATATGACCGACGGTGAGGCCGGTGGTGAGCGCCACACCATACCAGCGCGCGAGCGTCGACTGGCTATCCTGCGCATAGATCGTGTCGGCGACCAGGCGCGTCTTGGTCCGCTCGAGTTCTTCGGCGGTCACGCCGCGCTCGGCAAGGTCGGCAATCACCGAATCGATGGCCTCGTCGAGCTGCGGCAGCCCGATATTGGGGCGCGGCGTGCCATAGACGCCGAAGCGCGTGTCGTCGATCGCCGAGCCCTGATACCAGGCGCCGGCGCTGACCGCGATCTGGCGTTCCACGACCAGCGCGCGGTGCAGCCGGCTGTTCGATCCGTTGCCGAGGATGTGCGCCAGCACTTCGAGCGCTTCGGCCTGACCCGCCGCCGCCGTCCGGTGCGAGGGCACGAGATAGCTGCGCTGCAGGCTCGGCTGGGCGACGCGCGGATCGGCCAGCGTCGTGGTACGCACCGAGCGCTGGTGCGGCTCTTTCGGGCGCACGCGCGGCGGCAATTCGGAACGGCGCGCGACCTTGCCGTAGCTCTCTTCCGCCAGCTTCTTCACCGCGGCCGCCGTCACGTCGCCGGCGACGACGAGAACGGCATTATTGGGCGTGTAGTATTTGCGGTAGAAGGCGAGCGCGTCGTCGCGGGTGAGCGTCTCGATTTCGTTGCGCCAGCCGATCACCGGCCGGCCGTAGGGGTGATTGAGATAGAGCGCCGCCTCGACCTCCTCGCCGAGCCGGGCGGCCGGATTGTTGGCGACGCGCTGGTTCTGCTCTTCGAGCACGACATTGAGCTCCGGACGGACCACCTCGTCGGTGAGGACGAGGCCGGTCATGCGGTCGGCCTCGAACTCCATCATGGCCTTGAGATTGTCGCGCGTGACGCGCTGGAAATAGCCGGTGTAATCGCTCGAAGTGAAGGCGTTCTCCTGTCCGCCGACGGTCGCGACCACCTGGCTGAAGCGGCCGGCCGGGTTCTTCCTGGTGCCCTTGAACATCAGGTGCTCGAGGAAATGCGCAAGCCCCGATTTGCCCGGCTCCTCGTCGGCGGCACCGACCTTGTACCAGAGCATATGGGTGACGACCGGCGCGCGCCGGTCCGGAATGACGACGACCTCAAGCCCGTTCCGGAGCGTGAAGGTGGAAACGTCGGGCGCCGCCACCGCGGGCAACGGCCCGGCCAGCGCAAGCGACAGAAAGGCGGGAGCGGCAGCCCGCATTGCAAGCCGCGGAAGGGATGTCATCAGGTCGTGTCCGGTCGTCAGGCGGGCGGAATCATTCAAGCCGAGAGAAGCGACGCCGCGCATCGGGCTCAATAGTCTTTGCCGATTCCGCGATCTTCAAGCTTGAAGGGTTTCGGCGCCTCGCGCTTGGCCGACAGTCCATAAGGCTGGTTCGGCGACGGCGTCATGTACCCGGTCGGCGGCGCGGTCAGCGTCGCGCGCGGCGGTTCGCCCTTGAATACGCCGACTTCATCCTTCTCCGAACCGCCCTTGAACAATGCTCCGAGTATTCCGCCGCGATAGCCAAGCTCGCCCGGGCGCAGCGGCGCGCCCTGCTCTTCGCGGGTCGAATTGGTCGGCGTCAGCCCGGCGCCGGCGCGGCGGCCGCGCTCGAGCTCATACGGGGAGAGCGGACGACCTGACGTTTCGGCTTCGTTCGGATCGCGCGGAGCGCGCGACTTTTTCTTCGGCTGGCGGTCGGGATCCCTCGGCCAGGAGGGATCGGCGACCACGCTTGTCGTTTGCGGCGGCGGCAGGTCGCGGCTCGGCGGAACGACCAGCGGCGAACGCTCGCGGTATTCGATCGGCGGCGCGTCCTTGATGCCGAACAACCCCTTCAAAACCTTGGTTTCAAATGCTTCGTCGTCGTCGTCGGCGGCCGCCGCATTCGGCGCGCCACCGAGGGCGAAGGTCAATGCCAACGCCGCCGCAACCGCGGCGCGCGCCATGAGGCGGCGCAAGGACCGGAGGTCAGGAGCGGGCTTGGATCGGCGCAGCAATGTCTGGTGCAGCAATGTCTGGTGCAGCATCTTGGTCCCGAACACGATTGTCCCACGCAATCTGGTGTCCCATGCAGTCTGGGTGCCGTCGGCCCTTGGATGCCAAGCTGGGCAGCAATCAGGGCCCTTTTGCGGCGCGCTCGCCCCGGAGCACTTCATACAACAGGATGGCCACCCCGACAACGATGGCGGCATCGGCTAAGTTAAAGACGTACCATCCGAAATTAAGACCTGCGGCATGAAGATGCAGGTAGGCGTAATCGACCACCGCGCCATAGGCGGCCCGGTCGATGGCGTTGCCGGCGGCGCCCCCGATGATCAGGCCGAGCGCCAGCGCGGTGAGCCGTCCGGACGCCTGCGCCAGCCAGGCCCAGAGCAGCGCGACGGCGCCGATCTTGAAGGCCAGCAAAATCCAGGGCCCCCAGGGTCCGTCCTGCCGGAACAGGCCGTAGCTGATGCCCCTGTTCCAGGTCAGGACGAGATCGAAGAACGGCAGCACGCGGACCGGGCTCCCGGCCGCGAGGTCGAGGGCGAACAGGAGCCACAGCTTGAGCGCCTGATCGAGCATGGCGACGACGAGCGCGACCGACAGGCCGTCGCGGCTATGGGGGCCGCAGAGATAAGTCGACAGCTTTCGAGAAGGCATATCCCGGTCGTCCCCGCGTTCAGCGAGCAATTATTCCGCCGCCCGGCGCACGGCGTCCCATTCGCGCAGCGCCTGCGCATCGCGTGGCGACACGTCCGGGTAGGCCGGATCGGAGCCGACGCTGTCGAGAATCTTCCAGGAGCGCGCGCACTTGCGGCCCTCGGCGCGGCGCGGAAGGACGGCAACCCCGCGCACCTCGTCGAGGCGGAAGGCCTCGGCCGGCCCTTCGGTCTCCACCAGCGTCGCCGCCGAGGTGATGCACAGTTCGGCGAGATCGAGATCGACCAAGGCCGCGAACAGCTCCTTGTCGGCGACGTGCACGATCGGGGCGGCTTCGAGCGAGGAGCCGATGCGCTTTTGCGCGCGTTCGAGTTCGAGCGCGCCGGTGACGACACGGCGCACCTGGCGCGCCTTGCGCCACTTGTCGGCCAGCGCGTCGTTGCGCCAAGCGGCGGGAACGGCCGGAAACGCCTGCAGATGCACCGAGGGCGCGCCCTCGCCGAAGCGCGACAGCCAGGCTTCCTCCGCGCTGAAGCACAGCATGGGCGCGAGCCAGGTCACCGTGCAGCGGAACAGGTGGTCGAGCACGGTGAGGCAGGCCTTGCGCTTTTGCGAGGAGATCGGGTCGCAATAGAGCGTATCTTTCCGGATGTCGAAATAGAAGGCCGACAGGTCCGCGGTCATGAAGGCATTGAGCTGCGCGAAGATGCGCTTGTAGTCGAAATCGGCATAGGCCTGGCGCACGACGCCGTCGAGCTCGGCGAGGCGATGCAGCATCAGCCGCTCGAGTTCGGGCATCTTTTCGACGGCAACGCGATCCTCTTCGTGGAAATGCGCGAGATTGCCGAGCATCCAGCGCACGGTGTTGCGCAGCTTGCGGTAGGTCTCGACCGTGGTCTTGAGGATTTCCGGCCCGATGCGCAGGTCGTCGGCATAGTCGGTGGCGCACACCCACATGCGCAGGATGTCGGCGCCGGCCTGTTTCATCACGTCCTGCGGGGCGACCACGTTGCCGAGCGACTTCGACATCTTGCGGCCGTGCTCGTCGAGCGCAAAGCCGTGCGTCAGCACGACGTCATAGGGCGCGCAGCCGCGCGTGCCGCAGCTCTCCAGCAGCGAGGAATGGAACCAGCCGCGATGCTGGTCGGAGCCTTCCAGATACATCACGGTGTCCGCGCCGCCGTCCTTTTTGCGGCGGATGCCGGCAAGGCCGGGGAAATGTTTCGGGTCTTCCAGCACGAAGGCGTGGGTGGAGCCGGAATCGAACCAGACGTCGAGAATGTCGTCGACCTTCTTCCAGCCCTCGGCGGCGCGCGCGCCGAGAAAGCGCTCGGCCGCGCCCTTGGCGTACCAGGCGTCGGCGCCCTCCTGCGCGAAGGCGGCGGCGATGCGGTTGTTCACCGTCTCGTCCTGCAGGATGTCGACCGAGCCGTCGCCCTTTTCCTTGACGAACACCGCGATCGGCACGCCCCAGGCGCGCTGGCGCGAAATCACCCAGTCGGGCCGGCTCTCGATCATGCCGGTGATGCGGTTCTCGCCCGCCGCCGGCACCCAGCGGGTGGCCTTGATCGCGTCCAACGCGCGGTCGCGCAAAGTCTGCCGGTCATTCCGGGACGCGGCGCGCTCTGCCTTCACCTCTCCCCTTCGGGGAGAGGTCGGCGCCGAAGGCGCCGGGTGAGAGGCTCTTGCCTCCTCCGCCGTCCATTCCCCCTCGCCCGGCCGCTGCGCGGCCGACCTCTCCCCAAAGGGGAGAGGTGCAGAAAGGGAAAACACCTTGTCCATCGCGATGAACCATTGCGGCGTGTTGCGGAAGATGACCGGCTTCTTGGAGCGCCACGAGTGCGGATACTGGTGCTTCAGCCGCCCGCGCGCGATGAGCATTCCGGCTTCGATGAGCGCCCTGATCACCGCCTCGTTGGCGTCGCCCTTCTCGCCCTGGTCGGTGATGACGCGCTTGCCGGCAAATCCCGGCGCGGCGGCGGTGAAGGCGCCGTTCTCGTCCACCGTGTAGGGGATCGCGGTATTGATGCCGCGCGCCTCCAGCGCGCGCGCATTCGCCGTCCAGATGTCGAAGTCCTCGCGGCCGTGGCCGGGCGCGGTGTGCACGAAGCCGGTGCCGGCGTCGTCGGTGACGTGCTCGCCTTCGAGGAGAGGGACACGGAAATCATAGCCACCCTGAGCTTTGAGAGGGTGCACACACTCCCGAATAGACTTCGGATTGACGCCATCCAATCGCGTCGAAGCCTCGACCTTCGCCGCCTTCAAAACGTCGGAAGCCAACTTGTCGGCAAGAATAAATGTATCGCCTTGCTTTGCCCAATTTCCTTCTGGCGCGGCATCGACACGATAGAGGCCGTAGTCGACCTTTGACGAATAAGCGATTGCTCGATTGCCGGGCAGCGTCCACGGTGTCGTCGTCCAGATAACAACGAACGCTCGCTGGAGCTGGCTTATATCAGCACGAGCTTCAGGGATGTCCTGGACATTCACGATCGGAAACTTCACCCACACCGTATCGCTGGTGTAGTCCTCGTACTCGACCTCGGCCTCCGCCAGCGCGGTCTTCTCCACCACCGACCACATCACCGGCTTCGATCCGCGATAGAGCGTGCCGTTCGCCGCGAATTTCATGATCTCGCGCGCGATCTGGGCTTCGGCCGGAAAGCTCATGGTCGAATAGGGATTGTCCCAGTCGCCCTCGACGCCCAGCCGCTTGAATTCCTCGCGCTGCACATTGAGCCAGTGCTCGGCATAGGCGCGGCACTCGCGGCGGAACGCGATCATGGCGGCGGGATCGGAGAGGTCGGGCTTGCTCTTGCCCCTGGCGCGGTAATTCTCCTCCTCGATCTTCCATTCGATCGGCAGGCCGTGGCAGTCCCAGCCCGGCACGTAATTGGAATCGAAGCCGAGCATCTGCTGGCTGCGCGTGACCACGTCTTTCAGAATCTTGTTGAGCGCGTGCCCGATATGGATGTTGCCGTTGGCGTAAGGCGGGCCGTCGTGCAGCACGAACTTCACGCGCCCCTTGGCGGCCGCGCGCAGCTTGCGGTAGAGGCCTTCTTTCTGCCAGCGCGCGAGCAGTTCCGGCTCCTTCTGCGGCAGGCCGGCGCGCATCGGAAAATCGGTCTGCGGCAGGAACAGGGTCTCGGAATAATCGCGTTCGGGCTTCGACATGGCAGGCTCACGTGGTCGCGCGCTTACTAGCAGGCAGGCCGCGCGAGGCAAAGACC
>WBUW01000207.1 GCA_008933495.1 Pseudorhodoplanes sp. | reverse complement strand
CATTTGTCGCGCTGCCGATTCTCGGCCTGGCACCGTCGGTTCGGGCCGCGGATGCATCGGCCTGGGACGGCGATCAGCACTCGGCCGCCCGGCTGATCGCGGCGGCCTCGACCGCTGCGCACGATGCGCGCATCCTGCGCGCCGGCGTCGAAATCCGGCTTGCGCCGGGATGGAAAACCTACTGGCGCTATCCGGGCGATGCGGGAATCCCGCCGGCCTTCGATTTTTCCGGATCGGACAATGCCAAAACGGTCACCGTGCTGTGGCCGGCACCCCAGAAGATCGCCGATTCCGAGGGCGTGACCATTGGCTACAAGACCAATGTGGTGCTCCCGCTCCACATCGTGCCGCTGGATGAGAGCAAGCCGGTCGTCGTGCGCATGAAACTCGACTATGCCATCTGCGAACGGCTGTGCATTCCGGTGCAGGCCAAAGCCGCACTCCCGCTCGACGGCACATCGGGAGCAAACGAAGCAGCGGTGTCCGCTGCCGAGAAACGCGTTCCGAAGCTGCAAGCCCAGCACGCCGCGGCGCCGCTCTCGGTCGGCCGCGCCATCGTCGAGGCGGCCGCCGGGCCGCCGCGCCTGCTGGTCGATATTGCCGCACCCGCCGGCAACCCGGTCACGCTGTTCGCCGAAGGACCCACGCCCGACTGGGCACTGCCGTTGCCCGCGCCGCTCAAAGGCGCAGCCGGACCCGGCGTGCAACGCTTTTCGATCGCGCTCGACGGCCTGCCCGCGGGCGCCACGCACAAAGGCGCCGCACTGCGGCTGACCGCCGTGTCCGACGAGCAGGCAATCGAGACCGTGATCCGTCTCGACTAACACCCGACCCGCGCCTATTTTGCTCGCCCGAATTTCAATTCCAAAGCGGAGAGGACACCATGCCCATCAAGGTCGGCGACCGCCTGCCCAACGCCACCTTCACCGTGATGACGGCCGACGGGCCCAAGCCCCTGAGCACCGATGACGTCTTCAAGGGCAGGAAGGTCATCCTGTTTGCAGTTCCCGGCGCCTTCACGCCGACCTGCCACAAGAACCATTTGCCCGGCTTCCTGCAGAATGCCGATGCGATCAAAGCCAAGGGCGTCAACGCGATTGCGGTCACCGGCGTCAACGACGTCTTCGTCATGGAAGCCTGGAAGAAGGATACCGGCGCGCAGGGCAAGATCGATTATTTCCTGGCCGACGGCAGCGCCGCTTTCGCCAAGGCACTCGGGTTGACCAGCGACCTCACCGAGCGCGGCCTCGGCGTGCGCTCGCAGCGCTATGCCATGGTCGTCGAAGACGGCGTGGTCAAGACGCTCAATGTCGAAGACGCGCCCGGCAAGGCGGATGTGTCCGGCGCCGACAATCTGATGAAGTCGCTCTGATCTGATACCGATCCGCCATGCCCGCGCTTGTCGCGACCATGGCGTTTTTGCAAGCTATGGTTTGACGCCGCGGGCGATGCGGTCGCGCAATTCCGCGATCGCGTCGCGGGCCAGCTGATCGGCGCGCTCGTTCATGGCGTGACCGGCATGTCCCTTCACCCAATGCCAGCGCACCTGGTGACGCGCCAGCGCCGCGTCGAGCCGTTGCCATAGATCGACATTCTTGACCGGCTTCTTGTCGGCGGTCCGCCAGCCGTTGGTCTTCCATTTCCTGATCCAGCTCGAAATGCCGTCGCGCAGATACTGGCTGTCGGTGTGAAGATCGACCTCGCACGGCTTGGTCAGCGTCTCGATCGCCGAAATCGCCGCCATCAGTTCCATGCGATTGTTGGTCGTGTGCAATTCGCCGCCCTTGATCTCCTTCCGGTGCGTTCCGTAGACGAGGATCGCGCCCCAGCCGCCCGGCCCCGGATTGCCCGAGCAGGCGCCGTCGGTATAGATCGCAACGATCGTGTTCACGAGGCGAGCTCGCTGATCTCGACGCCGTAGTCGCGCACGCTCCTGGCTTTCTGGTGAAAGCGCAGCTTGCGGAAATATTCGTGCGGACTTTTCGGCTTGACGAGCGCCCCGGGCGGCACGTTGAGCCAGTCGACCAGCCGGGTGAGCAGGAAGCGCAGCGCGGCGCCGCGCGCGAGCAGCGGCATGGCGTCGAGTTCGGCTTCCGACAAGGCGCGCTCCTTGCGGTAGGCCTGGATCAGCGCGCGCCCCTTGGTGATATTGTAGGAAAAATCGGCCTCAAAGCACCAGGCATTGAGACAGATCGCAACGTCATAGGCGAGCGTATCGGTGCAGGCGAAATAGAAATCGATCAGCCCGGACAGCTTGTCGCCGAGAAAGAAGACATTGTCCGGAAACAGGTCGGCATGGATGACGCCCTGCGGCAGATTGCGCGGCCAGCATTGTTCGAGCAACACGAGCTCCTCGCCGATGGTCGCGCGCACGCCATGCTGAACCTCGTCCGCCCGCTCGCGGCAACTTTCAAAGAGCGGCCGCCAGCCGGCCACCGACAGCGCGTTGGCGCGCGTCATCTTGAAGTCGGTGCCGGCCAGATGCAGGCGGGCGAGCGCCTCGCCCACCGCCGCGCAATGGCGGGCCTCGGCGCGGCGCATCCACATGCCTTCGAGGAAGGTCACGATCGCCGCCGGCCGGCCGGCGAGCGCGCCGAGCGTATCGCCCTTGCGATTGTGGACCGGCTGCGGACAGGTGATGCCGCGGCTGGCGAGATGCGCCATCAGGCAGAGAAAGAACGGCAGGTCGGCGGCGGCGACGCGCTTCTCGTACAGCGTGAGGATGTAATAGCCGGCTTCCGTGTGCAGCAGGAAATTCGAATTCTCCACGCCCTCGGCGATGCCCTTGTAGGAGAGCAGCTTGCCGATGTCATACCCTTCGATAAAGGCTTCAAGCTCTTCCGCCGATACGTCGGTATAGACGGCCATCCCTCACTCCGCCGCCTCGTTCTGCCGCAGCGGGCGCGGCAGCGGAAAGAACACGCCCTCGTCCGCGGCCGACATGGTCTCCACCTCGACCGCATAGCGCAGGGCGAACGCATCGATGATTTCCTCGACCAGGATTTCCGGCGCCGAGGCCCCCGCGGTGATGCCGAGTGAAGACAGCGCGCCGAAAATCGCCCAGTCGATGTCGGCGGCGCGCTGCACCAGAACGGCGTGGCGGCAGCCGGCGCGTTCGGCCACCTCGCGCAAGCGCTGCGAGTTGGAGGAATTGGGCGCCCCGACGATGATCATCGCCTCGACCAGCGGCGCCACGCTCTTGACCGCTTCCTGCCGGTTGGTGGTGGCGTAGCAGATATCTTCCTTGTGCGGTCCGACGATGGCGGGAAAGCGCCGCTTGAGCAGTTCGACGATCGAGGCGGTGTCATCGAGCGACAGCGTGGTCTGGGTGACATAGGCGAGCTTGCCGGCGTCGCGCGGGGAGAAGGCGCGCGCATCGGCGAGCGTCTCGACCAGGCTCACCGCCCCGTCCGGCAACTGGCCCATGGTGCCGACCACTTCCGGATGGCCGGCATGTCCGATCAGGACGATCTCGCGCCCGCGCCGGAAATGGATTTCGGCCTCGCGGTGCACCTTGGTCACGAGCGGACAGGTGGCATCGATCGCGTTGAAGTCGCGCTTGGACGCCTCCGCGGGAACCGCCTTGGGCACGCCATGCGCCGAGAAAATGACCGGCGCCGCCGTGTCGGGGATTTCGTCCAGTTCCTCGACGAACACGGCGCCCTTGGCCTTGAGGCTGTCGACCACGTAGCGGTTGTGCACGATTTCGTGGCGGACATAGACCGGGGGGCCGTAGAGGGCGAGCGCCCGCTCCACCGAATCGATGGCCCGCACCACCCCGGCGCAGAAGCCGCGCGGGGAACACAGGATGACCTTCAGGCGCGGCTTTGCGGGGCTGGTCTCGGCGGACATGGCGGACGACCTGATGGCGGCGACGGGTCCGACATGGGCCGCCCCCGCCGCGCCTGTCAAGGTGCGCCGGGCCGACGCGCGCGCGCCGGCCGGACGCGATTTCGGCGCCAAAAGCCGCGCACGGGCCATTGGACAGCGGGCCGGCCAATCCCTATATTCCGGCCACTTTCCCTTATCCCCGATGAAGGAGAGGCTTCGCCCGAAGGGCGGGCGGAGCGCAAAACGCTTTTTGCCCGGAGGACCCCCATGTCGAACGTTCCGCTGATGCCCAAGGCGACCGCCGTCTGGCTCACCGAGAATACCGCGCTCTCGTTCGACCAGATCGCCGAATTCTGCAAGCTGCACCCGCTCGAAGTGAAAGCGATCGCCGACGGCGACGCCGCGCAGGGCATCAAGGGCCTCGACCCGATCCAGACCGGCCAGCTCACGCGCGAGGAAATCGAGCGCGGCGAGGACGATCCTCGCTACAAGCTCAAGCTTGCCGAGCGCAAGGTGCGCCTGCCCGAGCAGAAGACCAAGCGCGGCCCGCGCTACACCCCGGTGTCGCGCCGCCAGGACCGGCCGAACGCCATCCTCTGGCTGGTGCGCAACCATCCCGAGCTGAAGGACAGCCAGATCATGCGGCTTGTCGGCACCACCAAATCGACGATCCTGGGCATCCGCGACCGCACGCACTGGAACTCCGCCAACCTGCAGCCGCTCGACCCGGTGACGCTCGGGCTGTGCTCGCAGATCGATCTCGATCTCGAAGTCAGCCGCGCGGCCAAGGAGAAGCCGGCCACGATCGAGAGCGGCACCACGCTGTTGCCGGCTTCGGTCACGACCGCGGCGGCGCCCAAGGAGCCGACGCCGGCCGAAGTCAAGAAGCGCGAGGACATGGACGTCACCGCCGTGCTCGCCAAGCTCAAGCAGATCGGCGGCAAGGGCGAGCCGGCCGACGAGTGATGCCGAGCGGGACGGCGGTTCCGGCATGGCCGGCCGACGTTCGGATGGGAAGTGTGGCTTCCCGGCACTAGGGCGCGTGGCCGCGGCCGGCTAATTTCCCGTCCGGCTGGGGGGCCCAAAAATACCGATCCGCGCGCATCGGTTGGAACCATGGTTCCGGAGACTGCCGTGAAACTGTCTGCTCTGATTATTGCCGCTTCGCTTGCCGTCATCCCCATCCTCGAACCCGCGCTGGCCCAGCCGGCCGCCGAGCCTGCGGCCGCGCCGGCCGACGCGCCCAAACCGGCCGCCAAACTCAAGCCGAAACCCAAGCGCGCGGTGGCGGCCGAGCCCTCGATCGGCGATCGCATCGCCTCGTTCTTTCGCGCCGGTGCAAGTCCGGCCGGCGCGCCGGCCGGATCCTCGCGTACCGCCGCGCGGCCGGCGGCCACCGCAGGCCAGAGCACCAACGAGATCATGCTGCGCCGGGCGGCCTCGACCTATTCCACCTCGGCCAACGCGCTCGGCTTCGGGCTCTACCGCCTCACCCCGCGCGAGACCGTGGCGTTCCGCGAGAAGCACGCGCCCGGCACCATCATCGTGCGCCAGCGCGAGAAGCGGCTCTATTACGTGAACGGCAACGGCACCGCCATCCGCTATGCCATCGCGGTCGGGCGCGAGGGCGCGGCCTGGTCCGGCGTCTCGACCGTGTCCGACAAACGCGAATGGCCGGACTGGACGCCGACGCCCAACATTCTCGCCAAGCAGCCGGACCTGCCGCGCTTTGTCGAGGGCGGGCCGGCCAATCCGCTGGGCGCGCGCGCGCTCTATCTCGGCGCCACCATGTACCGCATCCACGGCACCAACGAGCCCTGGCGCATCGGCGAGGAAGTCTCCTCCGGCTGCATCCGGCTGACCAACGACGACATCATCGACCTCTACAATCGCACGCGGCATGGCGCGACGGTGATCGTGCAGCGCTGACGTTGTTGTCGCTCTCCCGCCGCGCCGGGAGAGGTGAATGAGCGTCGTGGCCATGCTTTCGTTACGGCGCGGACACGGGCCTCATTTCCTTCATTTCAGGTCGGCGCGAAGACGCGCCGGGATCGCCCTGTTGTTTGCGGCGGGCGCGCGCATGCGCCCCTGTTGTTTGGACGGCGCGGGGGCGCCCTCGTCTTTTCCCCTTCGCTCAGGTTGCGAGGGGAGCGGAGCGCCGGGCGGCGCACCACTTTCGTTCCGCGCCTGACGCAAACGGATGGACG
>WBUW01000206.1 GCA_008933495.1 Pseudorhodoplanes sp. | reverse complement strand
TCGGCGGATTGCTGATGGAAATCGTCACGCGCCCGCAGCCGCGTGCCGAGCCGGCGTCGCAGGGTCGCCGCGTGGCCGCGATCGTGCTCGCCGCCGGCCGCTCGACGCGCATGGGCGGCCCCAACAAGCTGCTCGCGGAGCTGCGCGGCCGGCCGCTGGTGCGCATCGCCGTCGAGCAAGCGCTGGCATCGCCGGCGCGGCCGGTGATAGTCGTTACCGGCCATCAACGCGCCGAGATCGAGGCGGCCCTGCGCGGGCTTGATGTCGTCCTGGTGCATAACCCGGATTATGCCGAGGGACTATCGACCTCGCTGCGCGCGGGATTGTCGGCTGTCGCCGCCGACGCCGACGGCGCTCTCGTCCTGCTCGCGGACATGCCGCATGTCGATGCTGCGCTGATCACCAAGCTCCTGGCCGCCTTCGATCCTGAGAAAGGCACGCTTGTCGTGGTGCCCACCATCGCGGGCAAGCGCGGCAATCCGGTCCTGTGGTCGCGCCGGTTCTTCCCCGACCTGATGGCGATCGAAGGCGATGTCGGGGCGCGCCATCTGATCGGCCGGTACGCCGAAGCGGTGACCGAAGTGCCGCTGAACGGCAAGGCGCCGCTGGCCGATATCGATACCCCCGACGCCCTGATCGCGGCGCGGGCGGAGATCGAGCAGGCCTGACCCGCTGCCGGCAGCCCTGCGCCATTGATTGGGTGCTGCGACTCACGCTTTAAAGCAGGATGACTTTTCCTCGAATCGTCATCCCGCTTAAGCTCTTTGTTTGAGCACGATCTTTTCCGAAAACCGCGTCACGCTTTTCGGGATCATGCTCCAGCTTGCGGCGGGGGGAGGGGCCATGAAGACCCTCGCATTCGCCATCGGGTGCCTTGCGGCGGCCGCGACGCTCGGTGCGCGGCCGGCGCAAACCGCTGGCGCGTTTGCAATTGGCGATTGCGGCGCTTACGGCAGCGCGATCGATTTTCCGGACGCCGCGCAGGCGCGGGCGGCGGCGCTCGCCAATTGCCGCGGCAAATGCCGCGTGGTGGCGACCATGCGGCGCAATTGCGCGGCGTTTGCCGTCGACGGCAACAATGTGTGCGGGCCGCACGGTTACGCGACTGCCGCGCGCCTGGCGCAGGCGCAGAACACCGCGTTGCGGCTCTGCTTCCAGTATGGCGGCAAGGACTGCCTGATCCGGGCCTGGGCCTGCGACGGCGCTGCGCGTTGAGCGGCCGGCCGGAGGAACCCGTAGACCGGACGGGCCGATGGCGCCGCGGCCCGGCCTGAAGCGGGATGACTTTTCTTCAAATCGTCATCGCGCTTTGGCCCTTTGCTTGCGCATGATCGTTTCTGAAAACCGCTTCACACTTTTCGGGATCATGCTCTAACAGACTGAAAAGACGGGAAAATACGCAACAACCCGGGGCCTGATGGCGCGTCGCGCGGTCGGGCCCCTTGCGCTGCCTTGCCATCTGCACTACAAAATGACTGACCAGTCAGTCATAAAATGAGCCAGCCATGCCGCGCCCGGCACGCAAACTACCAAAGCTGTCCGCCGTCCGGCCGGCCGCCGCCGGCGCCCGCTCGCAGCGCGGCACTGCGCGCCGCGACGCCATTCTCGCCGCAGCGCTGGAGGAATTTTCCGTCAACGGTTTTGCCGGCACCCGCCTTGATGATGTCGCGCGGCGCGCCGGCATCGCCAAGGGCACGATTTATCTCTATTTCAGCGACAAGGAGACCCTGTTCCAGGAACTCCTGCGCAGCCTGTTTGCGCCGATCGTGCAGGCGCTGGAGCGGATGCCGCCGGACACGCGGCCGGTGCGCGAAACAATCGAGCAGCTTGTCGATCTGTTCGTGCGCGAAGTGGTCGGCACGCGGCGGCGTGACGTCATCCGCCTGATCATCGCGGAAGGCGGGCGCTTTCCCAAGCTCGCCGAATTCCATTATCGCGAAGTGGTCGGCCGCGCGCTGGCGGCACTTGGCGCCTTGATGGCGCGGGCGGTCGAACGCGGCGAGGTGCGCTCTTTTGCCTATGCCCGCTATCCGCAATTGCTGGTCGCGCCGGGTCTGGTCGCGGCGATCTGGGGTGGCCTGTTCGAACGCTTCGCCCCGCTCGATGCGGCCGCGATGATGCGCGCGCACCTCGACATCATCTTCGGCGAAGGGGGCGCACGATGAGGCGGCTTGCCATTGCACTGGCGTTTGCCTTCGCCGCAGGCGCGCTCGCCGGCTGCGCGGAGGAAAACCGGCATGAATATCAGGGCTGGATCGAAGCCGACCTCATATTCGTCAGCCCGGACGAGCAGGGCCGGGTGGAGAGGCTGGCCGTGCGCGAGGGCGACCGCGTCGAAACCGGCCAGTTGCTGATCACCCTCGATTCCGAGCTTCAGCGCGCCGATCTCGCGGTCGCGGATGCCGCCTTCGCCAATGCAAAACTCGCCTTCGATCGCGCCCAGCAACTGGCCAGGACCGGCGCCGGCACGCAGCGCGATTTCGACAATGCGCAGGCGGCGCTTCGCCAGACCGAGGCGCAGCTTGCCGCCGCCAGGACCCGCCTGGCCCGCCGCACGCTCGCGAGCCCGGCCGCCGGCATCGTGCAGCAGGTCTATTACCGGCCGGGCGAAACGGTGCCGGCAAGCCGGCCGATCGTGTCGCTTCTGCCGCCGGGCAACATCAAGGTTCGTTTCTTTGTGCCGGAAACCCTGCTCGCCCGCATCGCCATCGGCGACCAGGTCCGCGTGACCTGCGACGGTTGCGCGGGCGAGGTTACCGCGCCCGTGACTTTCATCTCACGCAGCGCCGAGTTCACCCCGCCGGTCATCTATAGCCGCGAGGAGCGCGCAAAGCTCGTCTATCTCGTCGAAGCGCGGCCGGCGCAGACCGAGGCGCTGCGCGTCGGGCAGCCGGTCTCCGTCGTCATGAGCCCGCGCGAGGCGAAAGAATGACCGCGGATTCCGAGATCGTCATCGACGTGCGCGGCCTGACCAAGTCTTTCGACGGGCGCGTGGTCGTGCGCGACGTTTCGATGCAGGTCCGCCGTGGCGCGATCTATGGATTCCTCGGCCCGAACGGCTCCGGCAAGACCACGACCATCCGCATGCTGTGCGGACTGCTGACGCCGGACGAGGGGGCGGGCACCTGTCTCGGTTACGACATCCGCACTCAGGCCGACCGCATCAAGCGCCATGTCGGTTACATGACCCAGCGCTTCAGCCTGTATCAGGATCTTTCGGTGCGCGAAAACCTGGAATTCATCGCGCGCCTTTACGACGTGCCGGCGCCGGTAAAGACCGCTGCCGCCATGGTGCGGCGGCTCGGCCTGACGGGGCGCGAGGATCAGCTTGCCGGTGCGCTGTCGGGGGGCTGGAAGCAGCGGCTCGCGCTCGGCGCCTGCACGCTGCCGAACCCGCAGCTTCTCCTGCTCGACGAGCCGACCGCCGGCGTCGATCCCAAGGCGCGGCGCGAATTCTGGAACGAGATTCACGAACTGGCCGCCGACGGGCTGACCGTGCTGGTGTCCACCCATTACATGGACGAGGCCGAGCGCTGCCATGCGATCGCCTATATCGCCTATGGCGAATTGCTGACCCAGGGAAGCGTGGCGGAGGTGATCGAGCAATCGGCGCTGCACACCTATACCGTCAGCGGGGACGACCTGAACGGTGTCCTGCACGAGCTCGGCGCGACGCCGGGCATCGACATGGCGGCGCCGTTCGGCGCCAGCCTGCATGTCTCGGGCCGCGATGCCGCGGCGCTGGAGCGGGCGATTGCGCCGTTTCGCAAGCGCAAGGGCCTGCGCTGGCAACGCGCGGAGCCGTCGCTGGAGGATGTGTTCATCGACCTGATGGCCAGGGCGAAGGATAATTTCCAGTGAAGCTCGCCGCGCGCTTCACAGTTCCCGGATTCTGGCTGCGCACGCGCGCCATGCTGGTGAAGGAGTTCATCCAGTTACGGCGCGACCGCGTTTCCTTCGCCATGATCATCATGATCCCGCTGATGCAGCTCGTGCTGTTCGGCTATGCGATCAACACGACGCCGCGCAATCTGCCGACCGCCGTGCTCATGCAGGAGAGCTCCGACCTCGGCCGCTCCGTGCTCAAGGCGCTGGAGAACACCCGCTATTTCCGCATGGTGGCGCAGGTCCACGACGAGGAGGCGTTCGACCGGCTGCTGGCTTCGGGCGAGGTGCTGTTCGCGATCGAAATCCCGCGCGGATTCGAACGCGCCGTGCGCCGCGGCGAACGCCCGACCTTGCTGGTTGCCGCCGACGCCACCGACCCGGTCGCCGCCGGCTCGGCGCTGGGCGCGCTGACGCAACTCGTGCAGACCGCGTTGCAGAACGACCGCGCGCTGCCGGACGCCGGCAAGCTCCCGTTCGAAATCCGCCAGCACGCCCGCTACAACCCCGCCGCCGTGACCGCGCTCAATATCGTGCCCGGGCTGGTCGGCACGATCCTGACCATGACCATGCTGATCTTCACCGCGCTGTCGGTGACGCGCGAGGTCGAGCGTGGCACGATGGAAAGCCTGCTGGCGATGCCGATCACGCCGCTCGAAATCATGCTTGGCAAGATCGTGCCCTATATCATCGTCGGCTTTCTGCAGGCCGCGCTCATCATCGGGACCGGCATGGCCCTGTTCTCGGTGCCGGTGATCGGCAGCTTGTGGCTGCTCGGCGCGCTCAGCACGCTGTTCATCGCGGCCAATCTGGCGATCGGTTACAGCTTTTCCACGGTGGCGCAGAACCAGTTGCAGGCGGTGCAGATGACGATGATGTTCTTTCTGCCCAATATCCTCCTGTCGGGCTTCATGTTCCCGTTCGCGGGTATGCCGGCATGGGCGCAATGGATCGGCGAATTCCTGCCGCTCACCCATTATATCCGCATCGTGCGCGCCATCATGCTGAAAGGTTCCACGCTTGCCGACGTCCAGTACGACGCCATCGCGCTGGCCGGCCTGATGCTGGTCGCCATGACGATCGCGGTGAGCCGCTTCCGCCGCACGCTCGACTGAAGCGGCATGACCTTTCCTCGAATCGTCATCCCGCTTTGGCTTGTCGTTTGAGCATGATCTTTTCCGAAAACCGCTTCACGCTTTTCGGGATCATGCCCTACGGCGCGCCGCGCGCGGCTATTGCCGGATCAATAGTCCGACGCGCCCGTACAGGCTGTCGCGTTCGCCGGAATCCCAGGCCCAGCCGGCGGCCGCCGACCATTCATAGGGCCCGGTCTTGTAGGCGGTCACGTGCAGGCCGATGCGGAACTGATTGTAGGAATCGTCCCCGGCGAAGCCCTGAATCTCGGGTCCGGCATAGAAACGGTCGGCAAAGCGCCAGCCGAAGGCGGCGCGCGCGCTGAAGCTCGGGCCGACGGTGGAATAGGAGGCGTCGAATGCGATCATGCTGCCGGCGGATGGCTCGATCCAGAATTCCGCGCCGGCACGAAATCCGCTCATCGTCCCGCGCAGGCCGCTTGACGGGTCGTCGGGTGTCAGGCGATGGCGCTGGATGTCGAGGCCGGCAAAGACGGTCGCCGTCACGACCCCGCTCCGGAATCGCCAGCCGGGCAGGGCGAAGAGCGCGAACTGTTCACCCTCGACTTCGGCATTTCCCAGCGCGCCCGAAAGGTAGCGATAGTTGCCGCCGCCAACCAGGAGCTTGAAGGTGAAGCCGGCCTGATCGAGCCCGCCCGGCGACCACAACAGCCCGCCGTGCGTGAACGAGCCGTGGCGCCACAGGTCGATACCGGAAAAGAGGAGCGCGCGGTCGCTCGCCGTGCCACCTGGCTGCAACGCTGCGACGCGACTGGAACTGCAACTCAACACGGCCGCAGACAGCGCAAAGGCTGCGGCAACTCTCCCAACGCCCATGGGATGACCCATTGCTGACGGGTCGGCAGTTACGCAGCCACAGCCCCGAAAAATTGTAGGCGCTGACGCGTACGCGCGTAAACAGGTTTGTACTCAATTGCGCCCTTCGCCGCCGGCGATAAGCCGGCTCGGCGGCTGGCCGAAGTTGCGCCGCACCATGGCGGAGAACGCGCTGGCGCTCGCAT
>WBUW01000205.1 GCA_008933495.1 Pseudorhodoplanes sp. | reverse complement strand
TGCTCCCGCGGGTTTCGTTCAGCACGATCGCCTGCACCGCGCAATTGCGGCGCGACAGCGCATCGAGCGCGGTCAGCGCGTGGCTGATGGTGCCGAGATAGGTGCCGGCCAAGAGCACGCTTGGAAACGCAAGCGCTTCGATCCAGTCGAGCACCGTGTGCGTGTCGTCGAGCGGCACCATCACCCCGCCGACGCCTTCGATGAAGACGACGTCGGCGCTGGTCGCGACCTTGCGGGAAAAGCCGACGAGCGCCGGAAAATCGATCGCGCGGTTTTCGCGGGCGGCGGCCATGTCGGGCGACAACGGCGCGGAGAACCGCCAGGGCGAAACCGCCAGACCTTCGCCGTCCGTCAACGGGCGCTGCATGGCCGCCAGCAGACGACCGGTATCGCTCGCCGCAATCGCGGCAGGATCAAATCCGCTCACGACCGGCTTGACGGCGGCCGCGTCGCGCCCCCTTGCCCGCAGATAACGGATGAGCGCGGCCGTCAGGAAGGTCTTGCCCGCGTCCGTTCCGGTGGCGGTGATGAAAAACGCAGCCATGGCTCAGTGCATGATGCGTTCGCGGACGATGCCGGCAAGCCGCTCGATATCGGCATCCGCGTGTGCGGCGCTGAACGTAAAGCGCAGCCGCGCCGTGCCCGCGGGCACCGTCGGCGGGCGGATCGCGATCACGAGAAAGCCTTCCTGTTCGAGCAGGCGCGAGGCGGCGAGCGTGCGGTCGGCGCCGCCCAGCATCAGCGGCACGATGGCGCTTTGCGCTTCGGGCAGATTGGTCAGGCGCGTGAACAGGCGCGCCTTGCGGAGCGGACCGGCGGCGTAGTCGGGCTCGTTCTCGATGATGTCGAGCGCGGCGATGGCGGTGGCCACGACGCTCGGCGGCAGGCCGGTCGTATAAATGAAGGTGCGCGCCCGGTTGTGCATGAGCGCGACCACCGGCCCGCTCGCGCACAGATAGCCGCCATAGCCGCCGACCGCCTTCGAGAGCGTCCCCATCTGGAGCGGTATATCGACCGCACGACCGCCGACGAAGGCGCTGCCGCGGCCATTGCCGACCACGCCGATACCATGCGCGTCGTCGGTGAGCAGCCACGCATCGTAACGCTGCGCGATGTCCGACAATGCCGCCAGTGGGGCGAGATCGCCGTCCATCGAGAATACGCCTTCGGTTGCGATGACGGCGCGCGGATGACGCGCGCGGTGCTCGGCAAGAAGCTGCGACACATGTTCCACGTCGTTGTGCCGGAACAGCACGACGTCGGCGCCGCTCAGGCTCGCTCCGGTGCGGATGCAGGAATGGGACAGCTCGTCGCAGAGAACAAGATCGCCGGCACCCGCCAAGGTCGGAAGAATTCCGGTATTGGCGAGATAGCCGGAACCGAACACGCAGGCCGCCTCCGTGCCCTTGAGGCGGGCGAGCCGCCGTTCCAGCTCGGCATAGAGCGGATGGCTTCCGGTGATCAGGCGCGATGCGCCGGCGCCGGCGCCGTATTGCTGGACGGCCGAGACGGCCGCGGCTTTCACGGCCGGATGCTGGGACAAATTGAGATAATCATTGGTGCAGAAGGCCAGCAGGCGCCGCCCCTCCCGCTCGACGCTGACGCCGTCGATCGAGGCGGTTTCCACAACCTGGCGCCGCAAGTTGCCGGCGTCGCGGGCGGAAAGCTGGTCGCGGGCGAATTGATCGAGCGAGTTCATTTCCCGATTGTTCGTTGCATCCGGACAGCGGTATAGACAAAAACGTCACCGGTCACGAGCGTCTTGTCCAAAATCGCGGCATTCGAGAGGCGTCGATGGATTACCTAATCGTTTTTCTCGGCGGGGGCGTCGGGTCGGCGTTGCGCCACGGCGTGAACCTGGCCGGAAGCCGCTGGCTCGGGATGGCCTTTCCCTATAGCACGTTGACCGTCAATATTATTGGTTCGCTGGTCATGGGTCTGCTGGCGGCCTTTTTCGCGTTCAAGGGCGAGGCGAGCCAGTCCTGGCGGTTGTTCCTGACGACCGGCATGCTCGGCGGATTTACGACGTTCTCGGCCTTCTCGCTGGACGTTGCCGTGCTTTACGAACGCGGCGATCTTGTTCTGGCGGCGTTCTATATCATGGCTTCGGTTTTCTTTGCGCTCACCGGTCTGTTCGCGGGACTTTACATCATGCGGCACTTTGCGTGAGCCGCGCCTCTTCAGTGCACGGCCGCACTTGTTCGCGGGATGATGGCGCCGCGCTGCTGGATCACCTCGGCCGCGAGGCGGTGACCGGCGAGCGCCGCGCCGGCCGGATTGTCGCCACCGAGGCGCGCGGCGAGATAGCCGGCATTGAAGCTGTCGCCGGCGGCCGTGGTGTCGACCGGTTTGACGACGTCAGGCACGGCAACGAAATCGCGCACGCCGCCGGCGGCGACGAGCGCCGGATTGTGGCCGTTCTTGACGGCGATCTCGGCGATCCCGAACGACTGAAGCCGCTCGACGGTCGTTTCCGGACTGGTATCACCCCATAGCAACGCCTCGTCGTCGAACGTCGGCAGCGCGATGTCGACGCGCTTGAGCGCTTCCATGAACACCGTGCGCGTGCGCTGGATGTCGCCCTTCCATGACCGCGGTCGGTAATTGCCGTCGAATGCAACCTTTATTCCCTGCTGGCGTGCCATTTCCAACAAGGCGAGAAAGCGTCCGAGCCCCTGGTTCGAATAGATCGACAGCGTAATGCCGGAGAAATAGACCAGGCGCGCGGACATGATGCTCCCGGCAAGCCGGCTCCATTCGCCAAGCTCGAACAGTTCGCGCGCCGGTGCATGGTCGCGCCAATAATAGAAGGCCCGCTCGCCCGCCGCGTCGGTCTCGATCAGGTAGAGGCCGGGAAGCCGGCCCGGCACACGGACGATGAGGTCGGTGGCCATTCCTTCCGCGCCGGCCAGCGCGAGAATCGCGTCCGAATAGGGATCGTCGCCGAGTGCGCTGGCATAGGCGACATCAAGTCCCGCCCGCGCCAGATAGACCGCTGTATTGAAAGTGTCGCCGCCGCAGCCGAGGGCGAAACGGCCGTCGCTGCCGCGCGCCATTTCGATCATGACCTCGCCGACCGAAACGATGCGCTTTCTCTGACCGGTCATGGCCGCGGGGTTCGCTTTTGGGAGGGAGCGCCGGCGGGCAGGACCGACCGGATGGTTTCAAGCATGGCTCTGCCCCGCGATATTGGCAATTTGCCGTCGCGATCTGGCGGTCGGAAGGGTATTGAAATCCTCGAATTCCGCCCCTTGCGGACGTGAATAACGTTATAATATAACATTTCATGAACGGTCGCCATCCGCTTCTCCATCATCACCGGGACCACGCGCCCGGCCATGCCCATCCGCCAGTGTCCGCGACGCCTTCGCTCCTGCGATTACCGGTGTGGCGGCGGCTCGCGGTGTCCGGCGCACTGATCGCGGTGTTGTGGATCGCCGTAATGTTGGCGCTGACCTGACGAAAGCAGCGATGTCGATGCAGCTTCGATTTAAGAACCTGACGCTCGGCTATGACCGGCATCCCGCTATTCATCACCTCGACGGCGAGGTGGCAAGCGGCGCGCTCATTGCCGTCGTCGGCCCGAACGGCGCCGGCAAGTCGACGCTGTTCAAGGGCGTCGTCGGCGCGCTCAATCCGTTGTCCGGCCACATTGAGCGCGCGGGGATCGGCGCGCGCGACATCGCCTATCTGCCGCAAGCCGCCGAGATCGATCGGACCTTTCCCATCCACGTCTATGACATGGTTGCGATGGGCCTCTGGCATCAGGTCGGCGTGTTCGGCGGCATCGGCGACCGCGAGCACCGGAAGATCAAGGACGCGATTGCGGCCGTCGGGTTGACCGGTTTCGAACGGCGCACCATCGGCACGCTGTCGGGCGGGCAGATGCAACGGATGCTGTTCGCCCGCCTCCTGTTGCAGGATGCGCGCCTGATCGTGCTCGACGAGCCGTTCAACGCCATCGATTCCAGAACCTGCACCGACCTTCTAGAACTGGTGCGCCGCTGGCATCGGGAACGGCGAACCGTGCTTGCGGCCTTGCACGATATCGATCTGGTCAAGTCGCATTTCCCCGAGACGCTGCTGTTGGCGCGCGAAAAAGTCGCGTGGGGCGAAACGGCGAAAGTGCTCACGGCCGAGAATTTGCTCAAAGCGCGACGCATGTGCGAGGCCTTCGATGAGGAGGCGGCCGCCTGCGCGGCCTGATGCGGCATGTACGAGACGCTGGTCGCCCCCTTTGTCGAATTCGAATTCATGCGCCGCGCACTGGTCGGGGTGGGCGCGCTCGCGCTTGGCGCGGCCCCGGTCGGTGTGTTCCTGATGCTGCGCCGCATGAGTCTCGTCGGCGACGCCATGGCGCACGCCATCCTGCCGGGCGCGGCCATCGGGTTCCTCGTTTCCGGTCTCAGCCTGTTTGCGATGACATCGGGCGGCCTGATCGCCGGCTTCGTCGTGGCGTTGCTGGCCGGGCTGGTGGCGCGGGCGACCGAGCTGAAGGAGGATGCCTCGCTGGCGGTGTTTTTCCTGATTTCGCTCGCGCTCGGCGTCACCATCGTGTCCATGAAAGGCACGAACGTCGATCTTCTACACTTCCTGTTCGGCAATGTGCTCGCCCTCGACGATGCCATGCTCGCTTTCATGGCGGTGAACACCAGCGTCTCGCTCCTCGCGCTGTCGGTCATCTACCGCCCGCTGGTGATCGAATGCGTCGACCCGAATTTCCTGCGCTCGGTCAGCCGGCTCGGCGCCCCGGTCCATATGGCGTTCATGGCGCTGGTCGTGATCAACCTGGTCTCCGGCTTCCATGCGCTCGGAACGCTGCTCGGGGTCGGGATCATGATGATCCCGGCGGCGGTCGCGCGGTTCTGGACGCGCGACATCACCGCCATGATCGCGACCGCGGTGCTGACCGGGATCGTGTCCGGCGTCGCCGGCCTGGTTGTGTCGTTCCACGTCAGCGTCCCCTCGGGGCCCGCCGTCATTCTCGCGGCGGCGGTGCTCTACCTGATGTCGATTGTGTTCGGCCGCGTCGGCGGCCTGTGGCGCCAGCTTTTTCCCGGGCGCCACCTGGAAGCATGAAGGAGACCGCCATGATGCATACCCGTTTCGCTTCGCTCGCGGTTGCGGCCGCCCTGATCCTCGGGGCCGTTCCCGGCCATGCCCAGGACAAGCTGAAAACGGTCGCCACCTTCTCGATTCTCGCGGACTTCGTGAAGAATGTCGGCGGCGATCGCGTCGAGGTGAAAAGCCTTGTTCCGGTCAACAGCGATGCCCACGTCTATGCGCCGACCCCGGCCGACGCCCGGATGCTGACCGGGGCGCGGCTGGTTTTCACCAACGGCCTCGGGTTCGAAGGCTGGATCGAGCGGCTGGTCAAATCGTCCGGCACCAAAGCGACGGTCGCGGTCGCCACCAAAGGCATCAAGGCGCGCGCGATGGAAGGCGGCGACGGTCACCGGCAGGAGCCCAAGCACGGCCCTGGCCATAGCGAATCCGATCCGCATGCCTGGCAGTCGGTCGCCAATGCGAAAGTCTATGCGGCCAATATCCGCGATGCCCTGATCGCGGCCGACCCCGCCGGCAAGGCCGCTTACGAGGCCAATGCCGCAGCCTATCTCGCCAGGCTCGACGCGCTCGAGCGCGAGGTCCGGGAAACGGTCGCCCGGGTGCCGGCCGACCGCCGGCGCATCATCACAACCCATGACGCGTTCGGCTATTTCCGGGCCGCTTACGGGATCGAGTTTGTCGCCCCGCAAGGCGTCTCCACCGAATCGGAAGCCTCGGCCCGCGACGTGGCCCGCATCATCAGCCAGATCAGGAAGCAGAAAATTCCCGCGGTTTTCCTGGAAAATGTGACTGATTCCAGGCTCTTGAAGCGGATTTCGGACGAAACCGGCGCGCGCATCGGCGGCACGCTCTATTCCGATGCCCTGACCGACGAAAAGGGCGTGGCTCCCACTTACATCGACATGATCCGGCACAATATAAGAACGCTCAGCGCGGCGCTGATGGGCTAGCAACATCCCCTCTTTATGCCCTCCCC
>WBUW01000204.1 GCA_008933495.1 Pseudorhodoplanes sp. | reverse complement strand
GGTATTCTGGGTCATTGCTGGGATCGCTGGTCCGGCTGCTGTTGAAACCGAACCTTCTACCACTTTTGGCGATGCAAAGAAGTGATGCGCATCATGGCGGCGCCATGCGCTCGCCGGCAGGCGCCGTCGCGTCTGCGCAACTTGCAGCAGGCCGCCCGACGGACCCCTGCGGGGAACGGTGGCGCGCAGTGGCGGGCTGCCCCCATCCGCCGGGCCAACGTGGGGCAGCCCGCGTTGCTGAAGGAGGCGATTGAAGCCTTCAGCAATCTCGCACACGCAACATGACGGCATCGAACCCGAACGCCATCGACCGGCGGAGCCTGCATGGCTTCGATGACAAGGACGTGATGGTTCGTTGACGGTCCCCGTCCCCTTGCCCCCAAATTGCCGCGGTCCGGTCATCGTGCCGGCATCTCGGGCTTCTACACCGCGCGCATTCCGCGTTTTCTTCATCGAATTCTTCATCGAACGATCGACGACCATCCACAACGGACGGAGCTGACGATGTCGTATGTCAAAGCTGCCGCCGGCGCGCTCGCCATTATGGCGGCCTCCGGCATGATCGCCGATTTCGAGGTGCTGCAACGCGACGACGCCATCCTGGTGCGGGTCTGGTCGATGGACGATCAGCCCGACGCCCGCCTGCGCAAGCAGGTCGCCGCCTTGCTGCCGCGTCATGTCGATGAGGGGCGCGTCATTGTGGTGCGCTGACGCCGCCTTCGGCAGCGTCGCGGCGGGCGAAAACCAGCGTCAGATTGTTGGCGGGCATCGGCTCGATCTTGTCCAGCGCAAGGCCGCCGGCCTGCGCGTGCGCGGTGACGTCGGCGAGGTCGCGCACGCCCCATTGCGGGTCCTGCGCGCGCAGGCTCGCGTCGAACGCGGCATTGCTCGGGGCGGTGTGCTGGCCGTCGCGCTTGAACGGTCCATAGAGGAACAGCCATCCGCCCGGCCGCAGGCGGCCGCCCGCCTGCGACAATAGCCCCTCGGCCACGCGCCAGGGCGCGATGTGGATGACATTGGCGCAGAAGATCGCGGTCAGCTCGTGCAGCGCCCCGGCATCGGATTCGCCGAGCGCCCAGCCCGGCGCGGCAAGATCGATGAAACGCGCGGGCCGCACATTGGCGCAGCCCGTCTGCGCGCGCCAGGCCTCGATGCTGCGCAAATGCCGCGGCTCGTGATCGGTCGGCCACCAGGTGAGCTGCGGCGACTGGCGCGCGAACCTCACCACATGCTGGCCGGTGCCGCTGCCGGCTTCCAGCACATGGCCGCGTGCGCGTTCCAGATAGGGCGCGAGCACGGCCCAGATCGGCGCATGGTTGCGGTGGAAGGCCGGCGCATCGAGCCGGCCGTCGGGCTGTGGCTTCGGATCGAAGAATGGCGGCATGGCGCGTTGTCCGGCGTGCGGCTTTATAGACATTGCCTGGCGATCGCGGCAATGATCGGCTGCGAACCCAGCCCCGGACCAGGCGCGGGCGCCAGACGCGGAGGAAAGGATGTCGGCCTTGTTGCTGGGGGTGCACGTGCTCGCCGCCGTGTTCTGGGTGGGCGGCATGGCGTTCGCCTATATGATCCTGCGGCCGGCGGCCGGACCGCTCGACGGCCCGGTGCGGCTGACGCTCTGGCGCAACGTATTCAGCCGCTTCCTGCCGGCGGTCGCGGTCAGCATCGCAGCGCTCCTGATCAGCGGCTACGGCATGCTGTTTCACGATTTCGGCGGCTTCCGCCGCGCCGGCCTGCATATCCATGTCATGCAGGGCACCGGGCTCCTGATGATGCTTTTATATTTGCATTTGTATTTCGCGCCATGGCCGCGCTTCCAGAAAGCCGTGCGCGCGGCCGAATGGCCGGTGGCGGGCAGGCAGCTGGCGCAAATCCGCCGCCTGGTCGCGGCCAATCTCGTGCTTGGCGTCGTGACGGTGATTGCCGGATCGGCCGGGCGCTACTGGTAGCGGGCGCCAGGGGAACTGCGCCGTGCAGGTCAACATCATTCTTGTGCAGGACATGGTGCAGCTCGACATTACCGGGCCGTACGAGGTGCTGGCGCGCACGCCGGGCTGGAGCATCGATCTCGTCGCCGAATCGCAGGCGCCGGTGCGCACCGACCGCGGCCTGACGATCCTGCCGACGCAGACGCGCGCGACCGCCAGGCCGTCCGACATTCTCGTGGTCCCGGGCGGCACCGGGATCGACAACGCGATGCTTGACCCGGCCTGGATCGCCTATGCGGCGCGCGAGATCGGCCGCGCGCAATATGTGTTCGGCATCTGCACCGGCTCGCTCCTCCTGGCGGCGACCGGCGCGCTCGCCGGCCGCAAGGCGGGCGGGCACTGGCAGGCGCGCGATCTGCTCGCCCGGTTCGGCGTCACGCCGTCCGACGCGCGCATGACGCGCGACGGCAAGTTCTACACCTCCGGCGGCGTCACCTCCGGCATCGATATGGCGCTGCGCGTGGTGGCCGATGTCGCCGGCGAGGAGACCGCGCGCAAGATCCAGCTTGCCATCGAATACGATCCGGCGCCGCCGTTCGCCGGCGGTACGCCGGCCACCTCGCCGGCGCCCATCGTCGCCGCCGTGCTCGAACAGTCGCGCGCGCGGCGCGCCGAGCGCGAGGCGAAAGTTGAGAAAGCGGTGGCGGCGCTGAAAAAGTGAATGTCGCGGCTGCGGCCGCGCGCGAACGCCGCGGTCAGGCGATGCGCCGCGCCGGCTGCTCGGCGAAGTAAAGCGCGGTGATTTCTTCGGCGGTGCGCGGCGGGCTGAACAGGAAGCCCTGCATTTCGGTATAGCCGGCTTCGCGCACGCGTTCGAGCTGCGCCTGCGTTTCCACACCCTCGGCGGTCGTGGCAATGCCGAGGCTGCGGCTCAGGCCAGCGACCGCGTCGATGATGGCGCCGGTTCCCTGCTGCTCGGCCAGGTCGGAGACAAACGAGCGGTCGATCTTGATCTTGTCGAACGGGAAGGCGCGCAGATAGCTGAGCGAGGAATAGCCGGTGCCGAAATCGTCCATGGCGATGCGCACGCCGAATTCGCGCAACCGGTTGAGGACCTCCAGCGTGCTCTTGGCGTGGTTGAGCAGCACGGCTTCGGTGATTTCGAGCCCGAGGCGGCCGGGCGCCAGGCCGGCGCTGGCGAGTGCCCTGAACACGCTCGGTACCAGATCCTCGCTGCGGAACTGGACCGGCGACAGGTTGACCGCGATCTTGGTGTGCGCCGGCCATTGCGCCGCCTGCGCGCAGGCGGTGCGGACGACCCATTCGCCGAGCGGCACGATCAGCCCGGTCTCCTCGGCGATCGGGATGAATTCGGCCGGCGAGACCATGCCGCGCTCGGGGTGGTTCCAGCGCAAGAGCGCCTCGAAGCCGGAAATCTCGTTGCTCTCGATATTGACCAGCGGCTGGTAGCGCAGCTCGAATTCCTGGCGTTCGAGCCCGGCGCGCAGGCTGAGTTCGAGCCTGCGCCGTTCGCGCATGCGCGCGTCCATCTCGGCTTCGAAGAAACGGAAGACGCCGCGCCCGTCGCCCTTGGCGCGGTAGAGGGCCATGTCGGCATTCTTCAGGAGCTGGGTGGCATCGAGCCCGTCGTGCGGGGCGATCGCGATCCCGATGCTGGTATCGATCACCACCTGATGCTCGGCCAGCGTCAACGGCCGGCGCAGGACCTCGCAGATGCGGCGCGCCAGCACGGTGACGTCGCGCGGCTGGTTGTCGGCGACCTGGATGATCGCAAACTCGTCGCCGCCGAGCCGCGCCACGGTGTCGGTCTCGCGCACGCAGGCGCGCAGGCGCACGGCGACCGCCTTCAGCAGTTCGTCGCCGACGCTGTGGCCGAGCGTGTCGTTGATGTTCTTGAAGCGGTCGAGGTCGAGGCACAGGACCGCGAAGCTCTTGTTGCGCCTGGCGCGCGGCACCAGCGCCTTGATGCGTTCGTTGAGCAGCAGGCGGTTGGGCAGATCGGTGAGCGCGTCGTGGTGCGCCATGTGGGCGATCTGTTCCTGCACCCGTTGCAGCTCGGTAATGTCCTCGTGGGTGGCGACCCAGCCGCCGTTCGACATCGGCCGGTGCGCGATCGCGATCACGCGCTTGTTCGTCAGGTTGTGAATCTTGGTCGACGGCACGCCCTCGGCGATGGCGTCGAGACGCTCCTGCAGATAGGCCTGCGGATCGTCGCCGGCAAAGATGCCGGTTCTCAGCCGGTACTCGATGATGTCGCGGAACGGCGTGCCGGGCTTCGCCAGATCGCGCGGCAGGCCGTAGATTTCGACATAGCGGTCGTTGCAGACGACGAGCCGCCGGTCGCCATCGAACATGCACAGTCCCTGCGACATGTTTTCAAGCGCGACGTTGAAGCGCTCGTTCTGCTCGCTCAGTTCGGCATCCCGCTCGGCGAGCCGGGCGAGCGCGTATTCCGCCCTTTCCTTGGCTTCGGTGGCGTCGTCGAGATTGCCGCGGGCGGATTCGAGGGCCTCGGCATAGTCGCGCGCGTGCGCGGCCTGCGACAGGATGTGGCGGGCCTGATAGGCGGCGCCGGCCAGCACCATCGTCAGCGCAATCAGCCCGACCGTCTTCTCGATTTCGGCCCCGAACAGGATTTTGTAGGAAACGAGATATTCGGCGTAGCTGCGGGTGATGCCGCCGCCACCGTCGGCGAACGCGGCGATCAGCAGGATGGCGAGCCAGCCGGTCACCGCCGTGATGCCGGCGACCAGGACCGGGCGCGGATGATAGCGCAGCGCGCGCAACGCCACGAGCACCGTCAGCAGAACGAACGAGGGCGCCTTCAGGACGCCGCTTGCCGGGTGCTGATGGGCGAACTGGTAGCTCCAGATCAGGCCAAGGAAGATCAGGATATCGGCGACCGAGAGCAGGTCGAGCAGCCGGTCGGGCAAGGCCTCGCGCTTCGACAATTGCCAGCGGATCGCGGAGCTTGCGACCAGCGCGCCGAGCGCGCACACGACCCAGGGATTGAACGATTGCCACGGATTGCCGATCTGGGCGAGCAGGTGCAGCGCCAGCACGAAGCAGGAGATCGCGGCCTGCGCGGCGGCCATCGTGCGCTCGCTGCGTGCATCGTGCTCGCGCAATGTCTGGCGAAGCCGTCCCTGCGCCGGCGCTGCGGCGGCGGCCGTTCCGGTCTGGCAAGAAGCCTCCGGCGCCATCGCGTCAGCGCCGGGGGCGGGCCACGCCTTCATAAGGCTGTCTCCGAACAAGATTCTTCGCGCGATGAACAAGCCTCTTCGCGCGATCGAGATCGGTGCGAATTTCCGGATCGTAAGCCGGCGGCCGTTAATGAAAGCGGCGGGAATCAGGTTCCCGCGGCAAAGGCGCTCGTCGTGCTTAACGAAAAGTGGACAAATTCGGCTCGCAGCCGATGCGGCACACCGATGGCGTCCTGCGACCGGCGGGCATCATGGATCGCGGCGCGGGCGCCCGGGGCGCCGCCGCCTCAGACGTCTTCGGGCCGGTCGACGTAGACCAGCCCGGCTTTGGCGAGCGGCTCGCGCATATTGTACATGTCGAGCCCGAGCACGCCGGCGGCGAGCTTTTCGCGCTTGCCGGCCTCGTCGGCCACCCGCTGCTGGCCTTTCCGGGCGACCTCGGCGGCATCCTTCGCCGCAATGACCACCACGCCGTCATCGTCGGCGACAATGACGTCGCCCGGATTGACCAGCGCGCCCGCGCACACGACCGGGATGTTCACCGAACCGAGCGTCGCCTTGACCGTGCCCTTGGCCGAGATGGCGCGTGACCAGACCGGGAAGCCCATCTCTTTCAGCGATTTCACGTCGCGGCAGCCGGCATCGATCACCAGGCCCTTGACCCCGCGCGCCTGCAGCGAAGTCGCCAGCAGGTCGCCGAACATGCCATCGGTATTGTCGGTGGTGCAGGCGACCACCAGAATGTCGCCCGTCCGGCACTGCTCGACCGCGACATGGATCATCCAGTTGTCGCCGGGCTGCGCCAGCACGGTGACCGCCGGGCCGGCGATCCCGGCGCCGGCATAGACCGGCCGCATATAGGGCTTCATCAGCCCGGTGCGGCCGGCGGCTTCATGCAC
>WBUW01000203.1 GCA_008933495.1 Pseudorhodoplanes sp. | reverse complement strand
CGCCTGGAGCGAGGACCCGGCCGACCGCCGCTACAACCGGGCAGTGCGCCGCGCCGACGGCGAGCCCGGCGACCGGTTGCGACGGCAGGATCGCCTCTACGATCTCATTGTCGAGATCGACCACAATACGCGCCCGCGCATCGCCGGCCGCGGCAGCGCGGTGTTCATTCATGTCGCGCGCGCAGGTCTGGCGTCGACCGCCGGCTGCGTCGCGCTCAGAACCGACGCGCTCCGGCACCTGCTCGCGCGGCTTGGACCGAAGACAAGAATCGTGATCGGCTGAGTGCCTTCCTGAGCCTCGGCTTCTTTGTGTGATCGTCGTCCCGACCTCGCGCGCAGCACGAGTGCCGGGATCGCGCGCCGCAAACAGTGTCATACCAAGCGTGTTTGATCTCGACCTGTCCGCACTGTCATTGCCGGGCCTGACCCGGCAATCCATCATCTTGAGACGACTCTTTTTTGCGACGGATGCGCGGGTCAGGCTCGCACATGACCGGTCGGAAATTGGCTCCGGTGGTATCAGACGATCCCGGCTCTCGCTTCGCCCGGCCGGGATGACACACGCGCCGATGCCGCGTCGGGATGACGCTAATGCCGCGCGCCGAAAATCGCCGAACCCACGCGCACATGCGTGGCGCCGAACTGGATGGCGGTGGCAAAGTCCGCGCTCATGCCCATCGACAGCAGCTTCAAGCCGTTGCGCGCGGCGATTTTCGCGGTCAGCGCGAAATGCGGCGCCGGCGCCTGGTCGAACGGCGGAATGCACATCAGGCCGGAAATTTCGAGCCCGTAGCTGTCGCGGCATCGCGCGAGGAACGCATCGGCCTCGTCCGGCCGGACGCCGGCTTTCTGCGCCTCGGCGCCGGTATTGATTTCCACGAACAGCAGCGGGCGGCGGTTTTGCCTCATGATTTCCTTCGCCAACGCCTCGCACAGGCTCGGCCGGTCGACCGAATGGATGGCGTCGAACAGCGCCAGCGCCTCCTTCGCCTTGTTGGATTGCAGCGGGCCGATCAGATGCAGTTCGAGCGCGGGATGCTTCTCCTTCAGCGCCGGCCATTTCGCCTTCGTTTCCTGCACGCGGTTTTCGCCGAACACGGCCTGACCGGCGGCGATGGCCTGTTCGATCGCCGCGACGCCGAAGGTCTTGCTCACCGCGATCAGGGTGACGTCGGCGCGCGCGCGGCCCGCTTCGCGGCAGGCGTCCGCAATCTCGGCATTGATGGCGGCGAGCGCGTCTGCAATCGTCCGGGTCGGCGCGGTCATGATGCCGCTGTCTTAGACCGACGAGCGCGCGACTGCAAAATTTCGAGCGCGATGCGCCGAAGTGGCAGCCGGTTCGGCGCAAGATGCAAAAAGCCCGGCGCGGCGGCCGGGCTCTTGCGGCGGGAGAGGACGTATTCGTTACGCGCTCTGCCACTGCTTCATGGCTTCGGCGGACGGCTTCTTGAGGTGGACCTGCGAATCGACATGGTCGACCCAGTCCAGCCCGATATAGTGATGCTTGCCGCCGGCGGCGGGGTCGCTCTTGGCCAGCTTGATGCGCTCCCGGCCTTCCATGTGGTCGACCGTGCCGACATGGGCACCGTCGGCCCCGAGCACTTCCATGTGTTCGCGGATATCGGATGATTTCACCATGACGGACCTCCTTTACGGTCCGACAACCCGCGAACCGCGCCGGCGTTCCGGTTCCGCCACCGGCCTTTCGGCCGCGGCCGGTTCCACGACGTTGACCGGGCAGGTTTTTTCGTGTCCTTTCGCGCCGATTTCGAAAACCGATCCGGCATTGCAATCCGATGACGACCGACCGCTACAACAGCCGCGAGGCCGAGCCGCGCTGGCGCAAGGTGTGGGACGCGCAGGGCATCTTCGCCACCAGGAACGACGACCCGCGCCCGAAATACTATGTGCTGGAGATGTTCCCCTATCCGTCGGGGCGCATCCATATGGGCCATGTGCGCAACTACACGATGGGCGACGTGGTCGCCCGCTACAAGCGCGCCATGGGCTTCAACGTGCTGCATCCGATGGGCTGGGACGCCTTCGGCATGCCGGCGGAAAATGCCGCGATGGCGCAGAAGGTGCACCCCAAGGCCTGGACCTACGACAACATCGCCGCAATGAAGAAGCAGCTCCAGTCGATGGGGCTGTCGCTCGACTGGGCGCGCGAATTCGCGACCTGCGATCCGTCCTATTACAAGCATCAGCAGAAGATGTTCCTCGACTTTCTCAAGGCCGGGCTGGTCGAGCGCAAGCAGTCGAAGGTGAACTGGGACCCGGTCGACCAGACCGTGCTCGCCAACGAGCAGGTGATCGACGGCCGCGGCTGGCGCTCGGGCGCCCTCGTCGAGCAGCGCGAATTGACGCAGTGGTTCTTCAGGATCAGCGATTGCGCGCAGGACTTGCTCGAGGAGATCGACAGGCTCGAGCGCTGGCCGGACAAGGTGCGCACCATGCAGCGCAACTGGATCGGCCGCTCCGAGGGCCTGCTCGTCCGCTTCGCGCTCGATCCCAAGACCGCGCCGAACGGCGAAACCGAGCTTGAGATTTTCACCACCCGTCACGACACCTTGTTCGGCGCGAAATTCATGGCGCTGTCGCCCGACCATCCGCTCAGCCTCGCGGCGGCGAAGAAAAATCCCAAGCTCGCCGCCTTCATCGCCGAGTGCAAGAAGATCGGCACCGCGCAGGAAGCGATCGAAAAGGCCGAGAAGCTCGGCTTCGATACCGGCATCCGCGCCATCCATCCGTTCGATCCGGACTGGCGGCTCCCGGTCTATGTCGCCAACTTCATCCTGATGGATTACGGCACCGGCGCGATTTTCGGCTGCCCGGCGCACGACCAGCGCGACCTCGATTTCGTCAACAAATACCGGCTCGGCAACGTGCCCGTGGTCTGCCCGCCCGGCCAGGATCCCAAGACCTTCGTCATCACCGACGTGGCCTTCGACGGCGACGGCACGATGATCAATTCGCGCTTTCTCGACGGCATGACCATCGACGAGGCGAAGGAGGAAGTCGCCAGGCGGCTGGAAAACACGTTTGTGCCATTCGACGGGCGCCCTTACCTCTCCCCGCCTGCGGGGAGAGGTCGACCGCCTGAGCAAAGCGAAGGCGGTCAGGTGAGGGGGTCTTCCCGCGATTCTGAGCCTGCGGAAACGCCCCCTCACCCCGACCCTCTCCCCGCAAGCGGGGAGAGGGAGGCGAACCGTCCCGTCGGCCGGCGCCAGGTGAATTTCCGCCTGCGCGACTGGGGCATTTCCCGCCAGCGCTACTGGGGCTGCCCGATCCCGGTCATCCATTGCGAGACGTGCGGCGTGGTGCCGGTGCCCGACAAGGACCTGCCGGTCACGCTGCCCGACGACATCGATTTCGACAAGCCGGGCAATCCGCTCGACCGCCATCCGGCCTGGAAGCATGTCGCCTGCCCGCAATGCGGCAAGGCAGCGCGGCGCGAGACCGACACCATGGATACGTTCGTGGACTCGTCGTGGTACTTCGCGCGCTTCACCGATCCCTGGCGCACCGACACGCCGACCGACCGCGCCATGGTCGATGCCTGGCTGCCGGTCGATCAGTATATCGGCGGCATCGAGCACGCCATCCTGCATCTGCTCTACAGCCGCTTCTTCACCCGCGCGATGATGAAGACCGGCCATATCGGCATGAAGGAGCCGTTCGCCGGCCTGTTCACGCAGGGCATGGTGGTGCACGAGACCTATCGCAGGCCGGGCGGCGAATGGGTGATCCCGGCCGAGGTCAGGATCGAGACGATCGGCGACCAGCGCCGCGCCACGCTTGCAGCGACCGGCGAGCCGATCGAGATCGGCGGCATCGAGAAGATGTCGAAGTCGAAGAAGAACACCGTCGATCCCGACGACATCATCGAGAGCTTCGGCACCGACACCGCGCGCTGGTTCATGCTCTCCGATTCACCGCCCGACCGCGACGTGATCTGGACCGAGGAAGGCGTGCAGGGCGCCTGGCGTTTCGTGCAGCGGCTGTGGCGACTGGTGGGCGAGACGGCGGAAATCGGCAAGGCCGCGCCGGCGGCAAGACCCGCGGCCTTCGGCGCGGACGCGCTGGCCGTGCGCAAGGCTGCACACAAGGCGCTGGCGCGCGTCTCCGAGGACATCGAGAAGCTGCGCTTCAACCGCTGCATCGCCCACATCTACGAATGCGCCAATGCCATGAGCGGCGCGATCGGCGACATCGACGCGCCGGCCAGGGTCACCCCCGATCTCGCCTTCGCCATGAAGGAAGCCGCCGACATCCTGGTCCGGCTGTTCGCGCCGATGATGCCGCACCTGGCCGAGGAATGCTGGGCGGCGCTCGGCCACCAGACCCTGGTGTCGCTGCAGCCCTGGCCGAAGCTCGAGGAAAGCCTGCTGGTGGAGGACACCGTGACCCTGCCGGTGCAGGTCAACGGCAAGAAACGGGCGGACGTCACCGTCGCCCGGGACGCCGCAAATGCCGATATTGAGGCTGCCGTATTAACGCTTGATGCGGTAAAAAGGGCGCTCGACGGCAAGGCCCCCAAAAAAGTCATTGTTGTCCCGCACAGGATCGTCAATGTCGTCGCGTGAAACCGGCCTGAAATACCGGCGTTTCGCCCGCACCGTCGCAGCGCTGGCGACGGCCGGCCTGTGCGCGGGCTGTTTCCAGCCGATGTATGGCGAGCGCTCGCCGTTCAACGGCCCGGGCGTGTCCAGCAAGCTCGCCGCCATCAACATCATCCCGATCGACACCCCGAACGGCACGCCGATCGCGCGCATCGGGGTCGAGGTCCGCAACCAGCTTATTTTCGCTCTGACCGGCGGCTCCGGCGGCCTGCCCCCGACCTATGATCTGAAGATATCGCTGTCGGGCAACCGCCAGCAGGTCATTGTCGACGTGCAGACCGCGCGGCCCGACGTCGAGAATTACAGCATCGACGCAAGCTATTCGTTGATCGATCTGGCCACCAAGCGCCCGGTGGTGCAGGGCCGCACCTTCGCGCGGGTGTCCTATGACATCCCCGGCCAGCAGCAGCGTTTCGCCGGCGCGCGCGGCCTGCTCGACGCCGAGAACCGCGCCGCCGCCATCATCGCCGACCATATCAAGCAGCGCCTGGCGTCGTATTTCGTCGCCGGCACGTAGCGCCTGACCCGTTCGCAACGAAAAACGGCGTGAAGTCTGTCGCGCGCAGGCTTGACCTGCGCCTCCATCCGGCAAACAAATTTCAAATGACGACGGATTGCCGGCGCACGCCCGGCGACGACAGCGTGCCGGCATGACCGCCCTCAAGACTTCCGAAATCGACGCCTTCGTCGCGCGCCCCGATCCGGCGCGCAGCGTCGTGCTGATCTACGGGCCGGATGCCGGCCTGGTCGGCGAGCGCGCGCAGGCGATCGTGCGCGCCTCGGTCGACAATATCGACGATCCGTTCTCGCTGGTGCGGCTGGAGGGCGACGACCTCTCCGCCAATCCGCTGCGGCTGGTGGAGGAGGCCAACACCATTCCGCTGTTCGGCGGGCGGCGCGCGGTGTGGGTGAAGAATCTCGGCCGCTTCAATCCGGTGCCGGCGGTGGAGGCGCTGCTCGGCGCGCCGTCGCCCGACTGCCGCGTGGTGATCGAGGCCGGCGACCTGCGCAGGAATGCCGCGCTGCGCACGCTGTGCGAGCGCGCGAAGAATGCGGTCGCGATCGCCTGCTATGCCGACAGCGAGCGCGATCTTGCGCGCCTGATCGACGAAGAGATGAAGCAGGCCGGGCTGTCGATCGCGCCCGAGGCGCGCGCGGCGCTGGTGCCGTATCTCGGCGGCGACCGGCAGGCTTCGCGCAACGAGCTGCGCAAGCTTTCGCTCTATGCCCGCGGCAACGCCACGGTCACGCTCGACGACGTGCTGGCGGTGGTGGCCGATGCATCGGCGCTGGCGCTCGACAGCGTCGTCGACGCCGCCTTTGCCGGCAAGCCGGCCGAGGTCGAAACGCATTTCGTCAAAGCGCGCGCCGCCGGCACCGCGCCGGGCCAGATCATCCTGGCGGCGCTGCGCCAGGTGGCGAGCCTGCACCGGCTGGCGCTCGAT
>WBUW01000202.1 GCA_008933495.1 Pseudorhodoplanes sp. | reverse complement strand
ATCAGTTCCAGGCCTTTGTTCATCAGCGTGGCGGAATCAATCGTCACCTTGGCGCCCATCGACCAGTTCGGATGTCGCAGGGCCTGATCCTTGGTCGCCGCCCGGATCGCCTCGACAGGCCAGGTCCGGAACGGGCCGCCGGAAGCGGTCAAGACGATCCGCTCGACGTCGTCGCGGCGTCCGCTGCCGAGCGCCTGGAAAATCGCGTTGTGCTCCGAATCCACCGGCAGCAGCGTCGCGCGGCGGGCGGCCGCTTCGCGCATGAAGACGGTACCCGCGCAGACAAGGCACTCCTTGTTTGCCAGCGCCAGCATGGGGCCGCGCCGGAGCGCAGCAAGCGTCGGCTTCAGCCCGGTCGCCCCGCTAATCGCCGCCATCACCCAATCGGCCGGCCGCTCCGCAGCCTCCACGAGCGCTTCGGGGCCGGCGGCCGCCTCGATGGAGGTCCCGGCAAGAGCAGCCTTCAGCTCACGGTAGGCGGCCGGGTCCGCGATGACCGCCAGACGCGCACCGAGTAGGCGCGCGCATTCGGCCAGCGCTTCAGCGTTGCTGTTGGCGGTGACCGCCTCAACCCGATAGCGGTGCGGTTCGCGCCGAATAAGGTCGGCCGTGCTCGTGCCGATCGATCCGGTAGCGCCGAGAATTGTGACCGAGCGCACTGGCGCGAGATCGGCACGGTCCGCCCGTTCCTGAGCCGCGCTCCGCCTCATGCACTCACCACGCGATCAATCCGGCAGCCGGCGCATGCCCGCCCGAACGCACCAGGCCGATCACGACGGCGGCGACGATTGCAGCGACAAAGCCGTCGACCCGATCCATGACCCCGCCGTGACCGGGAATGAGCACGCTCGAATCCTTGGCGTCGAACTGACGCTTCATATGCGATTCAAAGAGGTCGCCGGCCTGCGAAATAGCGGACAGCACGAAGGCAGTCAGCGCTATCTTGGTTGCGGCCGCAAGGCTGTCCGGCCAGAGCACGGCGAGCCCGGCCAAGACCGCCGCAAGGCTCCCGCCAATGGCGCCCGACCAGGTTTTGTTCGGGCTGATTGCCGGCGCCAGCCGCGGGCCGCCGATCGCGCGTCCGACAAAATACGCCAGAATGTCGGTCGCCCAGACGACGGCGAAAACGAAAAAGACAGCCAGCATCCCGAGGTGATCGTCACCGCGAAGCAGCGGTGGTGCCAGCATCAGGGCGCCTGCATAGGCAAGGCCGCCGGCCGTCCAGACCGGATTGCGCGTCGCCGTAATCCCGGCGGCGAGCGCGCCCAGCACCAGGATCAGCAAGGCCAGTCCGCTGTGTTGGCCGAATGCGAGCGCGGCGCCGATCGCCAATGCGCCAAGCCCGGTGATCAGAAGGCCGAAATGCTCGGATGGCTCGATGAGGCGCAGCCATTCCCACCATACGAGCAACGCAACGGCGGTCCAAAACAAGGCGAACGCACCACCGCCGAAAAAAGTGACAGCAAGCGCGAGCGCGGCAAGAACGACACCCGAGACAATGCGCAGGACGAGATTGTGGGCTGCGCCCATGCTTGCCGCCGTATCGTGCAGTTTTGTCGCCGGACTGCGCCCCGTCATCGGGTCAGGCCCCCATTTTGGCCGTCAGTCCGCCAAACCGTCGCTCGCGACGGCCAAATTCGGCAATCGCGGATTCCAGCGCGCCGCGATCGAAGTCGGGCCAGAATGTCGGGACAAAGATCAGCTCACTATAGGCCGCCTGCCAGAGCAGGAAATTCGAAAGCCGGGACTCGCCGCTCGTGCGTATGATCAGGTCCGGATCGGGGATGTCGGGCGCATCGAGATGATGGGCAAAGACCTCGGCATTGATCGATTGGGGATCGATCTTTCCCGCCGCCGCGAGTTCGGCAAGGCGTCGGGCGGCGCGCGCGATCTCCTGCCGCGCGCCGTAATTGAACGCGACCACGAGTGTCAGCCCGTCGTTCGCGTGCGTCAGTTCCTCGGCTTCGACAAGCAGGCGGCGGACATCGGGCGCAAGGTCCTCGCGCTCGCCGATCACGCGAACACGCACGCCGCTGCGATGCAGTTCGGCCAGATCGTTGCGGATGAAGCGGCGCAGCAAGCCCATCAAGTCGCGAATTTCCGATGCCGGCCGCGACCAGTTTTCGGTGCTGAACGAGAAGATTGTCAGGAAGCCAATGCCGAGCTCGCCGGCCGCCCGCACCGTGCGCCGCAATGCTTCAACGCCGCGGCGATGCCCCTCAGTGCGCGGAAGCCCTCGTGCCGCAGCCCATCGGCCGTTTCCGTCCATGATGACGGCGACGTGGCGGGGGACCTCCAGTCCCCCAATCGCGTTCGTGACGACGTCCGGCTTTGACATCCCAACCGTCTTGCGTATGTCTGTCCTCAAACCGTGAGGATTTCCTTTTCCTTGGTCGCGAGCAGCTGATCGACTTCGTGGATCATCTGGTCGGTCGTCTTCTGGATTTCCGCCGAAATCCGCTCGTGCTCGTCCTGACTGATTTTATGATCCTTTTCGAGCTTCTTGACGACGTCGAGAGCGTCGCGGCGGACGTGACGGACTGCAACCCGCGCCGCTTCGGTATATTTGTGCGCGACCTTGACCAGTTCCTTGCGGCGCTCCTCGTTCAGTTCGGGGATGCGCAGGCGAATGGTCTGGCCTTCGGTCTGCGGGTTGAGGCCGAGATTGGCATTGGTGATGGCCTTTTCGGTCGCGTGAACGAGCGACTTGTCCCAGACCGACACCGTGACCATGCGCGGCTCGGGCACGCTGACGGTCGCCACCTGGTTGAGCGGCATTTGGCTGCCATAGGCCTCGACCTGCACCGGGTCGAGCAGGTGGGCGGAGGCGCGTCCCGTGCGCAAGCCCGCCAGTTCAGTCTTGAGGACCTGCAAGGAGCCCTGCATCCGCCGCTTGATTTCGTTGATGTCGTGCGTGGTCGCGGTCATCGGTTTCTCTCAAATTCCTGTTGCGGCAGCATCGGCGTCCGCAGAAGGCCTTCCCGTGTTACCCTCGCCGCCGCGCCGGTACAGACGACAATCCGGGCCCCGGCCATTCGGCAATGGCCTGGCGAGTGTCAATCGCCGACAATCGTCGCCCGACCCTCTCCCCGCAGGACCGCCGTGATAGCGCCCTCCCCGGCAATCGAGAAGACGATGATAGGCATACGGTTCTCGCGGGCAAGCGCGAACGCGGTGCCGTCCATGACCTTGAGGTCCTTCGCGATGGCCTCGCGATGGGTCAGCCTTTCGTACCGGCGGGCGCTGGAATCGCGCCTGGGATCGGCGCTGTAGACGCCGTCGACATTGGTCGCCTTGAGGACGGCATCGCAGCCGAGCTCGGCGGCGCGCAGGACGGCGGTGGTATCGGTCGTAAAATAGGGATTGCCGGTGCCCCCGGCCAGAACCACGATTCGGCCAAGGTCGAGGTGCTTGCGCGCGCGCTGGATCGAATAGGGTTCGCACACCTGCGGTACCGCCAGGGCCGAGAGGGTGCGCGCCGCAGCGCCCGCCCGCGCGATCGCCGCCTCGACGGCAAGACCGTTCATGACTGTGGCCAGCATGCCCATCATGTCGCCGGTCTCGCGCGATACCCCGCGCGAGGACACTTCGACGCCGCGGAAAATGTTGCCGGCGCCGACCACGACGGCGATTGCGCAGCCGAGCGCGTGCGCGCGCACGAGATCGGCGGCAATGCGGTCGAGCGTCGGCTGGTCGATGCCCGAGCTGGCCGCGCCCGCGAGCGCCTCCCCGGACAGTTTCACGACAACGCGGCGATGGATGGGCACGGACGTCACGCTTCGGCCTCCCCGCCGGACTTTCGTTTCCTAGGATTTTGCCGCGGCGGCAACCTCGGCGGCGAAATCGCTTTCGTGCTTCTCGATGCCTTCGCCGAGCGCGAAGCGCACAAAGCCGGCGACCTTGACGGGTGCGCCGACCCTGCCTTCGGCGGCCTTCAGGGCCTGCGCCACGGTCTTGTCGGGCTCGTGAATGTAGGCTTGCTCGGTCAGGCAGACCTCTTTGTAGAAGGTCCTCAGGCCGGATTCGACGATCTTCTCGATGACGTTGTCGGGCTTGCCCTGCTGGCGGTACTTGTCGGCAAGGATATCCTTCTCGCGCCTGATGATCGCCGGATCGAGGCCGGCGGCGTCGACCGCCTGCGGATTGGCGGCGGCGACATGCATGGCCATGAGCCGCCCGAGCGCGCCCAGTTCGGCCGTATTGCCTGCCGATTCGAGCGCCACCAGCACGCCGATCTTGCCGAGCCCGTCCGACACCGAATTGTGGACATAGCTGCCGATCGCGCCCTTTGCGACCGCGAGGCCGGCGGCGCGGCGCAGCGTCATGTTCTCGCCGATCGTGGCGATCGACGCCGACAGCGCCTCCGCCACCGTCATGCTGCCGGCCTTGGCGGCCTTGATCTTCTCGACCTCGGTTCCCGCGCCCAGCGCCACGTCCGCGATCAGCTTGACGAGGCCCTGGAACTGCTCGTTGCGCGCCACGAAGTCGGTCTCGGCATTGACTTCGACCACCACGCCCCTGGTGCCGGCAATGGCGATCCCGATCAGCCCTTCGGCCGCGACCCGCCCTGCTTTCTTGGCCGCCTTGGCGAGGCCCTTCTTGCGCAGCCAGTCGACCGCAGCCTCCATGTCGCCCTTGGTCTCGCTGAGCGCGGCCTTGCAGTCCATCATGCCCGCGCCGGTCTTCTCGCGCAGTTCCTTGACCATCGCGGCAGTGATTTCAGCCATGATCCGATCCAAATCCCGATAAATTGAGAAGAACGCGCGGCCGGCCTGGCCGCGCGCACAGCCTCACTCCACTTCCGCGGTAAAGCTCTTGGCCTGGGTGATCCAGCCCTCGACGCGGCCCGGCAATCCCACGGCCTCGCCAATCTTGTGGGCCGCCGCCGGCTTGAGGTCGGCGATCTGCCAATAGTGGAAAATGCCGAGATCGTTGAGCTTCTTTTCGATTGCCGGAGAGACGCCGGTGAGCTTCTTGAGATCGTCGGCGACGCCGCGCGGTCCGGGCAGCGCCTCGAACTCGTTTTCGGCTCTCGGCAATTCTTCGAGGATCGGGGCGGCCTGCGCCCCGGCATCGAGGCCGCGTTCGCCATGCGAGCGCGAAATGCCGTCGATGGCAGCCTTGGCAATGAGGTCGCAATAAAGCGAAATCGCGCGCGAGGCGTCGTCATTGCCGGGAATCGGGAAGTGGATCCCGTCCGGATCGCAATTGGTGTCGACCACGGCGGCGACCGGGATATTCAGGCGCTTGGCCTCCTTGATCGCGATGTCTTCCTTGTTGGTGTCGATCACGAACAGCAGGTCCGGCAAGCCGCCCATGTCCTTGATGCCGCCGAGCGAACGGTCGAGCTTGTCGCGTTCGCGCTGCAGGTCGAGGCGCTCCTTTTTGGTATAGCCGGCGACCTCGTTAGAAGAGAGCATTTCATCGAGCTTGCGCAGACGCTGGATCGAGCCGGAAATGGTCTTCCAGTTGGTCAGCGTGCCGCCGAGCCAGCGCGAATTGACGTAATACTGCGCGCAGCGCTTGGCGGCGTCGGCCACCGGGTCCTGCGCCTGCCGCTTGGTGCCCACGAACAGGATGCGGCCGCCTTTGGCGACGGTGTCCGAAATCGCGTGCAACGCGCGGTGCAGCATCGGCACGCTCTGCGCGAGGTCGATAATGTGGATGTTGTTGCGGGTGCCGAAGATGTAATTCGCCATCTTCGGATTCCAGCGATGGGCCTGATGGCCGAAATGCACGCCAGCTTCCAAGAGCTGACGCATCGAAAAGTCAGGAAGCGCCATTCGTCTTCTCCGGTTGAGCCGCCGCGGACCTGTCGGCCCTCCGGGCTGGAGGGCCACCGGACGGCTTCGCTGGCCCATTGTCGGGGCCGAAAGCCATGGTCCGCGTGTGAGATTGGGCCGCTGTATAGCCGCAGGGGCCACCGGAGGCAAGGAAATAGGGTGTCCCGGCGCCCGTTTCCCGGCTAGCCGGTTTCCGCCCGCGGTGCCGGCGTCCGCTTGGGCGCCGTCGGCTTGTCCTGATCCGGCCTTTGGCCGCCCCGCAACAGGCTTCCGGCGAGATCGTGGAG
>WBUW01000201.1 GCA_008933495.1 Pseudorhodoplanes sp. | reverse complement strand
ATCTTGCGCGCGGCGACGCAGCTCTATCAGGACTTAAGCCAGATTCTCCGCTTGTGCATGGCCGGCAAGTTCGAGCCGGACAAGGCCGGAGCGGGGTTGCTGGAATTGCTGGCGCGCGCCGCAGACGTGCCGAATTTCACGACGCTCGACGCCTATCTCGTCGACCTGCAGCCGCGCGTGAGAAGGAGTTTTCTGCGCATACTCAATGCGCCGGCCGCCGCTGATTGACGGTCTTCGCGGTTCAGGCGCCCGCCGCCAGATAGCGGATTCCCGAGCCGTCGGCCGGCAGCCGGACCAGCACGAGCGTGCCGGCCCCGATCCTGGAACGAATCCGCATCGTGCCGCCGTGCAATTCGGTCAGGGACCTGGCAATGGCCAGCCCAAGTCCGGAGCCATGCTGGCTCTTGGTCAACTGGCTTTCCACCTGTTCGAACGGCCGCCCGAGTTTGTTCAGGGCGTCGCGCGGAATGCCGATGCCGGTATCAACGATCGCAATCACCGCGCATCCGCCCACGAGCCGGCCGCGCACGATGACGCGTCCTCCCTCGGGTGTGAATTTCACCGCGTTCGAAAGCAGGTTGAGCGCGATCTGCTTGAGCGCCCGCCGGTCGGCTTTGAAGGTGACGGCGGAGGCAATGCGCGAGGACAGGGTCAGCTTCTTTTCCTGTCCGCGGGCGGACACGACGCGCATCGCATCGGCCAGGATGCGGTCGAGTTCGACGCTTTCGCATTTGAGCTTGAGGCGTCCGGCTTCGATCTTCGACATGTCGAGCACGTCGTTGATCACATCCAGCAAATACTGGCCGCTCTCACGGATATCCTGACAATATTCGAGATACTTGTCGGCGCCGAGCGCGCCGAACATCTGCGATTCCATGATCTCCGAAAAGCCGATGATCGCGTTGAGCGGCGTACGCAATTCGTGGCTCATGTTCGCGAGGAATTTCGATTTCGTCTGGTTGGCCTCTTCGGCGCGGTTCTTCTCCTCGGCATATTTTTCGGCCAGTTCCCGTAATTGCTGCTGCGACTGGCGCAGGTCCTGGACGGTCGCGAGCAGCTTCTTCTCGCTGTTGAGGAGCTTTTTCTCATGCAGCTTGAGCGTCGTGATGTTCGTGCCGACCGAGACGTAGCCGCCGTCCTTGGTCCGACGCTCGCTGATGTGCAGCCATTGTCCGTCCTCGAGCTGCGCTTCGAATGTGCGGGCGCCGGGAACGTCAAACCGATCGACCGATCCGGCGGTTCGGATCACCGGCTGGCGGCCGGCGGCGACGACATCCTCGAACGATGTTCCGGCCGCCACGGCCGCGTCGGGCAACCCGTGCAGATTCTGAAAGTTTGAATTGCAGAGCACGAGCCGGTTATTGGCGTCCCACAGCACGAATGCCTCCGGAATGGTCTCGATCGCATCCCGCAGGCGCAAATCGGCGGCGACGGTCTTTTCCACCAGGTCTTTCTGCTCGGTAATGTCGACTGCAATGCCGATCAGGTGGGGTGCGCTTTCGCCGGGTTGTTGTACCAATTCGCAGCGCGCGCGCAGCCAGACCCATTTGCCGCTGGCGTGATGCATCCGGAATGCGTGATCGATGATGCCGGCTCGCGAGTCGGCAACCTGCGTTGCGACATCATAAAGATTGATGTCGTCGGGATGCACGAGGGCGTTGACGTCGCCGAATGTCAATAGATCGTCGCGCGCCTCCAGGCCGAGGATCGCGAACATCGAATGGGACCAGAAGATGCGGCCGCGGGCGAGATCCCAGTCCCACAGGCCGCAGCGCCCGCGGTTGAGCGCGGTATCGATGCGGCTGCGGACGGTGTCGTAGATGATGTCGGCTTCGCGTGCCCGCGTGGCCTGCCAGTGGAAGGCAAAACCCAAAATCAGCAGCACAAAGCCGGTGGTCGCCGACAAAGTGATCGTCAGCGCGGTGTCCGATCGCCAGGCGGCGAGTGCGTCGGCCCGCGGCTGCAGTACGGTCAATTGTCCGGCTGGCGATGCTAGATTGCGGACAAGCGCGAGCGCGACGCTCCCGTCCGCGAGCGTGATTTCATTGACGCCGGCACTCTCGCCCAGGATGGACAGTGGCTGGGCGTCGCCCAGGATTTCGGTCAGCTTGCGGCCGGTCAGCCGGATCGCCTCGGGAGCGGCAGCGACAATGATGCCGGACGAATTGGTGATCAGGATGCGACGACCGGCGGCCGTGGTCCGGGATGTCAGCGATTGGTTGAGCGCGGTCTGGGCCTGCGACGGCGCGGCGCCTTGTCGGACAGCCTGGTCGCGACTCAGCCGGTCGGCCAGAATTTCGGCGATCGTTTCAATGTCCTTTATCGCCTCGGCCAAGGCCGCCCGGCGATGGTCGATGACCTGCACAAGCGCGCCGACCGCAATCGTGATCAGGAAGGCGACAATGAGGACGGGGACTGCGCGGCGCAGCGCCGGTTCGGCCGACAGCAGACGCCGATATGCCGGTTTTGCGATAGCCTGCGCCAGACCGTTGATGGAAGCGGAATGCGCAGACGCGCTCGCTGCCTCGGCGCGCGCCATCGAAGGCCCCCGTTCGGATTACCCTGCCACGTCCGGAAGGATGTGCCGCATCTCCCCGAATCACTTTCGATTGGAATCGAAAGATCGGCATTTGTCGAGAGTCCGCGGAGTCAAGACCGCAATCTTTTTATGAACAGTTTACCGGCGAAAATCCCGGCTCTGCTCCGTGCACGCGCAATCGGGGTCAGTGATCCGAAAGCGCCCGCTCGACAATGTCCTTGACGTCGGCGGAAAGGCCGACCGCTGCTGCAATGCGGCGCAGCGCGGCTTCGGCACGGCTGCGCCGTCCGTCTTCCAGGGCACGCCAGCTCCGGAACGCGGTCAGCAGGCGGGCTGCGACCTGGGGGTTTCGGCGGTCGAGCCGCAGGGCATGCTCGGCGACAAAGTCATAACCGGCGCCGTCGGCGCGGTTGAACTGGGTGGCGTTGCCTTGCGCGAAGGTTCCGATGAGGGCGCGAACGCGGTTCGGGTTTTCGATCGAGAAGGAGGGATGGCTCAGGAGCGCGGACACCCGCTCCAGTGTCGCCGCCTCCGGAATCGCGGCTTGCAGGGCCAGCCATTTGTCAATGACCAGGGGATCGGCGGCATAGCGGCGATGAAAGTCGTCGAGTGCCGCTTCACGTTGCGTCGTATCGTGCACGGACAGCGTTGCGAGCGCGGCGCTCCGGTCGGTCATGTTGTCCGCCGCCTGGTATTGCGTGTACGCGCGCCCGATTGCGTCAGCCCCGGCATCCGCGGCGAGGAGGTCCAGCGCGACATTTTTCAGGGCGCGCCGCCCGGCGCTCGCGGCGTCGGGCCGATAGGGTCCCGGTGTTGTCATGCCCGAATAGGCGGCAAGCAGCGGCGCCTTCAGATGCCGGCCCACGAAGACACGCAACGCCTGGCGCGCACGGAAGATGGCATCGGGGTCGACATCCCTGCCGATTTCGCGCGCAATGTCGGCCTCGCTCGGAAGCGTGAGCGCAAGCGCGACATAGGCCGGTTCGAGTGCGCGGTCGTCGACGATCGCGGCGAGCGCCCCGGCCAGTCCGTCGTCGCCGGATGCCGGCTGCCCGCCGCGCAGGGCCGTGACATTGGCGACCAGGCGGCGTGTCGCAAGCGTCTGCAAGGCCTGCCAGCGATTGAACGGATCGCTGTCATGGGCGGCGAGATGTTGCAGGTCGGTGGGCGAGAGATTGGCGACGACCTTGATGGGTGCGGAAAAGTTGCGGTTGATCGACAGGACCGGCGGCTCCGCCACCTCGCGAAACACGATGCTCGCCGCTGCCTCGGCGAGAGCGACCACGTTGCCGGGACCGAGCGAGGCGCCGTCGGGCTGCAGCGCGATATCCTTGCCGTTGCGTCCGACGAGGCCAAGCGCGAGCGGGACGACCATCGGCTGCTTGGAGTCCCGGCCCGGCGTCGGCGGCAGTGTCTGCGCGACGTCGAGCCGATAGGTTCTGGTTTTCGGATCGTATGTTCCGTCCGCGATCACTTCCGGTGTGCCGGCCTGCGAATACCAGCGCATGAACTGTCCAAGATCACGCCCTGATGCCTCGGCGAAGCAGGCGATGAATTGCTCGATCGTGGCGGCCTGTCCGTCGTGCCGCGCGAAATACAGGTCCATCCCTTTCCGGAACCGCTCCGGCCCGATCAGGGTCTTGAGCATGCGGATGACCTCGGCCCCCTTCTCGTACACGGTCGCCGTATAGAAATTATTGATTTCATTATATATTTCAGGCCGTACCGGGTGCGCCAGCGGCCCCGCATCCTCGACGAATTGATGCGCGCGCAAGAGCCGCACGTCGGCAATGCGCTTGACCGGCCGCGCCCGCTGGTCGGCGGTGAATTCCTGGTCGCGGAAGACCGTCAGCCCCTCCTTCAGGCACAACTGGAACCAGTCGCGGCAGGTGATGCGATTGCCGGTCCAGTTGTGGAAATACTCATGCGCGATGATGGCTTCGATACTGGCGTAGTCGCCGTCGGTCGCGGTGTCCGGACTGGCGAGCACATACTTGTCGTTGAAGATGTTGAGGCCCTTGTTCTCCATCGCCCCCATATTGAAGTCGGACACCGCCACGATCATGAAAATGTCGAGATCGTATTCACGACCGAACGCCTCTTCATCCCAGCGCATGGCGCGCTTGAGCGCATCCATGGCATAGGCGCAGCGGCCTTCCTTGCCGGGCTCGCAATAGATTTTGAGCGCGACATTGCGCCCGGACGTGGTGACGAACCGGTCCTCGATGCAGCCGAGCACGCCGCCGACGAGCGCGAACAGATAGGAGGGCTTGGGAAACGGGTCGTGCCAGACCGCGAAATGGCGGTTGCCCGGCAATTCTCCGCGCTCGACCAGATTGCCGTTGGCGAGCAGCACCGGCGCTTCGTCGTGGTCGGCCTCGATACGTGTCGTGTACACGGCCATGACGTCGGGCCGGTCGAGAAAATAGGTGATGCGGCGGAAACCCTCCGCCTCGCACTGCGTGCAATAGGCCTTCTGCGAGCGGTAGAGGCCCATGAGCTGGGTGTTGGCGGACGGATCGACCACGGTCTCGATTTCAAGAACGAAAGGCCGTTGCGGCGGCTGGGCGACGGTCAGACTGTCGGGCGCAGCGCTGTAGCCCTGCGGGGCAAGCGGCTCGCCGTCGATCGCGAGCGAGACGAGCTTGAGTTCGTCACCGTCGAGATGCAGCGGCGCCGGCGACGCGGCGGCGGGATTGGGGCGGACTGCAAGCTTCGCGCGCACGCGGGTGGTGTTGCGGTCGAGAGCGATGTCGAGATTGACGGTATCGATCAGCCAGTCCGGCGGACGATAATCCTGCAGGCGGACGGGGCGAGCCTGTTCGGTGCGCATCTTCCTCTCTTGAACGGGCGGTCGGGCGAGGTCAAGCGCGGATCAGAGGTCGGTACCGTGTGCGGGCTCGGCGTGGCCGATCACGCGCTTGATCGAGGGCCATTTCACACGCAACGCCCGTTCCAGTTCATCCACCTTTTCATGCACGACATGCACGGGCTCCGCGGCGGCGGCGCGGCAGTGGAAGTTGACGATGTCTCCGTGCGCCGTTTCGCGCACGCGCACGTCATGCACGTCGGAGACGGTACCGACCGTCGCTGCGAGCGCCGACAGGTCGGTTGCGATCGCGCGCACGCGCTCCGGGCCGGCATCGCGGCCGCTCTGGTCGAACGTCTGCAGTGGCTCGATATGGGTTTCGACCTCGACCTCGAAACCGAGTTCCTCGTTGATTGCGGCTTCCAGCCCGTCGGCGATGGCATGCGCCGCCCCCAGCGGCAAGGTGCCGTCGACCTCGAGATCGAGGGAGACCGACAGGCGATCATCGAGATCGTGCACGGTGACGTGATGGACCGCGAGCGCGCGGTTGCGGGCGATGACCATGACCCGCTCCATCACCGTCTCGTCGTCGAGCGCGCGCGGCTCGATCGTGATGCTGATTTCGGCGCCCGGGTGCTCGGCGAGTATGTCATCGCGCACCTTGTCCTTCAGGACCGCGACGCGATCGATCGGCAGCGTGCGACTGACCGCCAAGCCCAGTTCGACG
>WBUW01000200.1 GCA_008933495.1 Pseudorhodoplanes sp. | reverse complement strand
GCCAAAGCGTGATGACGATTCGAGGAAAAGCCATCCCGCTTTAGCGTTCCGGGCACCCGCGGAAACCGGTCGCCAGCACATACAGTTCCGCCGAGCCGGCGCGGCTTGCCGGCGGCTTGACGTGGCGGACGGTCGCAAAATCGCGCCGCAGCCGTGCGAGCAGGTCGCCCTCGGTCCCCCCTTGCAAGACCTTCGCGAGAAACGCCCCGCCCGGCGCCAGCACGTCGGCCGCGAACGCGGCGGCGGCCTCGACCAGCCCGACGATCTTGAGGTGATCGGTCTTGCGGTGGCCGGTGGCGTTGGCCGCCATGTCGGACATCACAATATCGGCCGGTCCGCCGAGCAGCGCCTTGAGCCGGCCGGGCGCGTCCGGGTCGAGAAAATCAAGCATCAGGAATTCGACCCCCGGAATGGCGTCCATGTCGAGCAGGTCGATCGCCACCACCCGGCCTTTGCCCTCGCGCGCGCCGACGCGTTGCGCGGCAACCTGGCTCCAGCCGCCCGGGGCGGCGCCGAGATCGGCGACGCGGCAGCCGGCTTTGAGAAAACGGTACTTGTCGTCGATTTCGATCAGCTTGTAGGCGGCACGCGAGCGATACCCTTCCCGCCGGGCGCGCGCGACGTAGGGATCGTTGAGCTGACGGTCGAGCCACAGCTTCGACGACAAGGTGCGGCTCTTGCCGGCCTTGACGCGCACCTTCAGGTCGCGACCGCGACCGCCGCCGCGCGCGGCGGTCATTGCGGACGGCCCTCCGCCCAGATGCGGTCGTCGCGCATCATCTGGACCAGCATGCCTTCGCGCAGGCCGCGATCGGCGATGCGCAGGCGCGCGCACGGAAAAGTCCGCCGGATCGCTTCCAGGATCGCACAACCCGCCAGCACGAGGTCCGCGCGCTCGAACCCGATGCAGGGATTGGCCGCGCGCTCGTCGTAGCTCATCGCAAGCAGGCGCTGCATCACGCCCGTCACCTCGGCGTCGTCCATCCAGGAGCCGTCGACCCGGCGGCGGTCATAGCGCCGCAGCGCCAGATGCACGCCGGCAATGGTGGTGACCGTCCCCGAGGTGCCCAGGAGGTGCACGCGCAAGGGATCGTGCCCGCGCTGGGCGGCGGCGAACGGCGCGATATGGCTGGACACTTCGGCGATCATCGCCTCGAAGACCCCGTGCGTGACCACGATCCCGCCATGCCGTTCGGCCAGCGTCACGACCCCGACCGGCAGCGAAATCCAGTCGCGCAGGTCGGGCACCGGCGGCCCGTGCCGGGCGGCTTCGGAATTGCCGAGCCGCACGATTTCGGACGAGCCGCCGCCGATGTCGAACAGGATCGCGCCGTCCGCCTGCGGATCGATCAAGGGCGTGCAGCCGGTCGCGGCCAGGCGCGCTTCGGTCTCGCGATCCACCACTTCGAGGTCGAGGCCGACCTGGTCGCGCACGCGGGTCAGGAATTCGCCGCCGTTTTCGGCGCGCCGGCAGGCCTCGGTCGCGATCAGACGCGCCCGCGTCACGCCACGGTTGCGCATCTTGTCGCGGCAGATTTTGAGCGCCTCGACCGCGCGCTCGATCGCCGGCGTGCCGAGCCGCCCGGACGCGGTGATGCCCTCGCCCAGCCGGATGATACGCGAAAAGGCGTCGATCACCCGGAAGCCGTCGTGGGTCGCACGCGCAACCAGGAGGCGGCAATTGTTGGTGCCGAGATCGAGCGCGGCATAGGTCGGGCCATAGAGGTCCGTCCCATGTCCGCCGCTGTCCAGGCGCGGATGCAAGGGCGCACCGCGATCCCGCGCCGCCCGGATTGCAGCCCCAGGCTCGCGAAATGCACGCTCACGCGCGGGATCGAGGCCGGTCGCCCGGGCCTCGTCGTCCATTGTTTTCGTCCTGCCGCGCCGAAGGCAATCCCGCCCTGCGGCCGGCGTTGTTTCTACAGATCGGAATGAAGTCTAGAGAGTGACTACAGTTCGTGCAACCGCCGACCTGGCGGCGGCGCGCGATCCTTGTACCGGCCGGTCGCGGCCGCTATTTCAAACCTTTGCGCCGGATACGCCCGATGAATATTCGAGAAAAGACCGCCGCGCCCGCCGGCAGCCTTGCGCTACCGCAATTCGGAATCGGTCAGCCGATGGCGCGGACCGAGGACCCGGTGCTGGTTCAGGGCCTCGGGCGCTACACCGACGACCTGAACCTGCCTGGCCAGGCCTATGCGGTCATGGTGCGCTCCTCGCATGCGCACGGCGTCATCCGAGCGATCGATCTCGCGGCGGCGCGCGCGCTGCCGGGGGTGCTCGGCGTCTACAGCGGCGACCAGCTTTCCGGCTACGGAACGCTCAAATGCACGGTGCCGTTCAAGAACCGCGACGGCTCGGACATGATCAAGCCGCCGCGCCCGGCGCTGGCGTCCGGCAAGGTGCGCTTTGTCGGCGATCCGGTCGCCTTCGTTGTCGCCGAAACATTGGCGCAGGCGAAGGACGCCGCCGAAGCGGTAACAGTCGCGATCGATCCGTTGCCGGCGGTGACGCTGGCAAGCGAAGCGGCAAAGCCCGGCGCGCCGCGGCTCTATGACGAGGCGCCGGGCAATCTCGCGCTCGACTATCATTATGGCGACGGCGCGCAGGTGGCGGATGCCTTTGCCCGCGCCGCACATGTAACGAGGCTGTCGCCGCGCAACAGTCGCCTGGTCGTGAATGCGATGGAGCCGCGCGCCGCCATCGGCGTGTACGATCCCGCGCGCGCCCACTGGACCCTGCACGCGCAAAGCCAGGGCGCGTTCGGCATGAAAGGCCAGCTCGTCGATATTCTCGGCACGACGTCCGACAAGGTGCGCGTGCTCACCGGCCAGGTCGGCGGCTCCTTCGGCATGAAAGCGCCGGTCTATCCGGAATATGTCTGCATCCTGCACGCCGCGCGCGCGCTCGGCCGGCCGGTCAAATGGACCGACGAGCGCTCGGGATCGTTCGTGTCCGACCATCACGGCCGCGACCATGAAATGACGGCGGAACTCGCCCTCGACAAGGACGGCCGCTTCCTTGCGGTGCGCCTCACCGGCTACGGCAATATGGGCGCGTTCCTCGGCATGGTGGCGCCGCTGATGCCGACCCTCAATGCGGTGAAGAACACCCCGGGCGTGTACGCAACGCCGCTGCTCGAAGTCTCATCAAAATGCCTGTTCACCAACACCACGCAGGTCTCGGCCTATCGCGGCGCCGGCCGCCCGGAAGGCAACTATTACATGGAGCGGCTGATCGACGAGGCCGCCCATGAAATGGGGATCGACCGCATCGCGTTGCGCAAGCGCAACCACATCCGGCCGCGTCAGATGCCGTTCAAGGCCGCCTCGGGCATGACCTATGACAGCGGCGATTTTCCCGCCGTGTTCAAGCAGGCGCTCGAAGCCGCCGACGTGAAGGGGTTTGCCAAGCGCAGGCGCGCAAGCCGCAAGGCCGGCAAGCTGCGCGGACTCGGCATCGGCAGCTATCTCGAAGTCACCGCCCCGCCCAACAGGGAAATGGGCGGCATCCGCTTCGAGGCCGACGGCACCGTCACCATCATCACCGGCACGCTCGATTACGGCCAGGGCCATGCCACGCCGTTCGCGCAGGTGCTGAGCGAGCGGCTCGGCGTTCCGTTCGAGCGCATCCGGCTGTTGCAGGGTGACAGCGATGAACTGATCGCGGGCGGCGGCACCGGCGGCTCGCGCTCGATCACCGCCAGCGGGACCGCCATCGTCGAGGCCGCGGCCAAGGTGATCGAACGCGGCAAGCGTATCGCCTCGCACCTGCTCGAAGCAGCGGAAGCCGACATTGCGTTCGAGCGCGGACGCTTTGTGATCGCCGGCACCGACCGTTCGATCGGCCTCATGGATCTCGCCGGGCGGCTGCGCGGCGGCCTTGCGCTGCCGCCCGGCCTGCCGGATTCGCTTAACGTGTCGCACGCGACCGAGCCCGTTCCCTCCGCCTTTCCCAACGGCACCCACATTGCCGAAGTCGAGATCGATCCGCAGACCGGCAAGATCGAACTCGTCCGCTATTCCTCGGTCAACGACTTCGGCACGCTCGTCAATCCGCTGCTGGTCGCGGGCCAGGTGCATGGCGGCGTCGTGCAGGGGCTGGGACAGGCTCTGCTGGAACAGGCGGCCTATGACGACGGCGGCCAGCTCCTGACCGGCTCGTTCATGGATTATGCGATGCCGCGCGCGCACGACGTCTGCGACATCGGATTTGTCAGCCATCCGGTTCCGGCCAGGAGCAATCCGCTCGGGACCAAAGGCTGCGGCGAGGCCGGCTGCGCCGGCGGTCTTGGCTCGATCATGAACGCGATTGTCGATGCGCTCGCGGTCTATGGCATCCGCCATATCGACATGCCGGCGACGCCCGAAAAGGTCTGGCGCGCGATCCGCGACGCAACGCGCGCCGGCGGCGCATGACCCGCTTTGCGGCAGTGATCGCACTTGCGGCCGTTGCGGCCCTTGCGGCGCTCGCACCGCTTTCGCCCACATTCGCCGATCCGCGCCAGCAGGACGTGACGGCGACCGATTTCGACACCTACGTGCGCAATCTATGGCCGCAGGCGGAGCGGCGCGGCATCACCCGCGCCACCTTCGATCTTGCTTTCCGCGGCGTGACGCCTGATGCCGCGATTATCGCCGCGTCCAGGAAGCAGGCCGAATATGGCCGTCCGGTCGGGGCCTATGTCGCCGGCGCGGTTTCGCCCGCCCGCCTCGCCGGCGGCCGGCAGATGCTCGCCAAATGGGCCGATACGCTCGCCGCCGCCGAGCGCCAGTACGGCGTCGACCGCGCGATGCTCGTGGCAATCTGGGGCATGGAGACGAGTTACGGCGGCCATTACGGCGGCAAGGACATCATCCGCTCGCTGGTGACGCTGGCGACGAGCGGCTACCGCGAAGCCTTCTGCCGCGAGCAATTGCTGCAGGCGCTCGCGATCCTCCAGCAAGGCCACATCGCGCGCGACAAGATGACCGGCTCCTGGGCCGGCGCGATGGGCCAGCCGCAATTCATTCCCTCGAGCTTCATGCGCTGGGCGGTGGATTTTTCCGGCGACGGCAGGCGCGACATCTGGACCAATGTGCCCGACGTGATCGGCTCAATCGCCAATTATTTCCGCGACAACGGCTGGCAGCCGGGACTGCCCTGGGGCTTCGAAGTGACGGTCCCGCGTCATTTCGATTTTTCGAAAAGCCGTGCGCGCTTCGCCGAATGGAGGGCGCTCGGCGTCCGCCGCGCCGGGGGCGGCGCCTTGCCGGAAGAAGACGGCGACGCCTATCTGCTCTTTCCCGCCGGCGCCGCGGGTCCGGCCTTCCTCGTGACCGCGAATTTCGAGGCGATCAAGCGCTACAATATTTCGGACGCCTATGCGCTGGCGGTGGCGCACCTCGCCGACCGGCTGCGCGGCGGCCAACCGTTCGTGACGGCGTGGCCCAAAGACGACAAGCAGATGTCGCGCGCCGAGCGCATCTGGCTGCAACGCGATCTCGCCGCGCGCGGCTTCCGGGTGGACAATTTCGTCGGCCAGATCGATTTCGTGCAGCGTGACGCGATCCGCGCGCTGCAGGCCAAAGCCGGCCTGCGCCCCGACGGGCACCCGACCGACGACCTCCTGCTCTGGCTTGCCGCCAACCCGCCCGCGGACGCTGGAGCCGCGCGCTAAAGCCGGCGTCCGCCGGGGGGCCCCTCGCTTTGGCCCAAGGCGCACCCGAACGGAGAAATTGAAAAGCCCGGCGGCTCCGTATATCTAGAGCCCCGTGGCCCGCCCGGTGGGGAATAGTTCAACGGTAGAACAGCGGACTCTGACTCCGTTAATCTAGGTTCGAATCCTAGTTCCCCAGCCAGCCGCTCCCGGCATTTCCGTCAATGAAATCCCGGCCCGACGAGGGGCCGGGCTCCAGGGCGAGCGACGATGCAAAGGATCGTAAACGGTCCTTCATGCCGCCCTATTCCATCGGCAGTCGAACGACCGTCGCGGCGGCCTCCCGCGCCGCAACGACCGCATCAACTCAGAACTCCACGGTCAGGCCGGCATTGAACGAGCGCCCGGGTCCTTGAACCCTTGCGGTATTGCGGTTTCCGGTCTGC
>WBUW01000199.1 GCA_008933495.1 Pseudorhodoplanes sp. | reverse complement strand
ATTTATGTCGGCATTTCACCTGATGACGGGGGATCCCTGTTCACGACACCCGCCGATGCGCCAAATGTCATGATCTGGGACGAGGCGATGGCCTTCGTGGAAGAGCTTGATACCAACGGCCACGATGACTGGCGCGTTCCCGTGTCCGGCGAACTGAGAGTCCTGTTTGAGAATCGCGACAAGGGCGTCTTGAAAGACACATTTGACAAGAGCGGTTCCGGTCCCTCCGCCTGGTTCTGGTCCGCCACCGAGGACCCGGACGTCCCGGACTACGCGTGGATGAAGCGGTTCAGCGGCAACTACTCGGGCTACGTTCGGAAGAGCCAAGCCGTGTCCGTGCGCCCTGTCCGATCGGAGCCACGGCCGTAGCGGCGCCGGGAGAGTGTCATCCAAAGTCTTCTTGAAAGGTGTTTTTGAAAATGACTACAGAGGAAAAGAAGACGATTGAGATCGACGACGACATAACCAACATCGAGATCGATGACGACATAACCACCGTGGTCCGAGGCGGTGTCCGGGTGACCTTCAATGACAACGGTGGCGTTTCTGTCCACGGCGATGTTCCGGTCACTTTGCATCCGCCAGCGAACGACAGCGGAGGCGCATTTCATTGCGGCGATCGGATGAAAGACGGCACGATCTATGCCGGCATCTCCCCCGACACCGGGAGCAAGATGTTCGTCATGCCGCAGGGCGCGCCGGGCGCCGTCACGCCGGATGACACGCCGGCCGCCCTGAGGATGTTCGGCACTCCCAAGGCCGTGATGGGCACCTTGAGATGGGATGAGGCGATGAGCTACGCCGCCGACCTGGACGCGCATGGCCACAAAGACTGGCGACTGCCGACGAAAGCCGAACTGCATGTTCTCTATCGAAACCGCCACACAGGCGCACTGAAAGGCACCTTCGACGAAGACGGTTCCTATCCCGCCGGCTGGTACTGGTCATCCACCGGGGTCTCGCTCATGCCGGACAGCGCACAAGCCGAGCGGTTCAGCGACGGCGAACAGAACTGGGATTGGAAGAGTGGCCGCGCCGCCGTGCGCCCTGTCCGATCGGAGCCACGGCCGTAGCGGCGCCGGGAGCACTTCATCCAAGAGCTTCTTTGAATGAGAAAGAACACGATTGAGATCGACGACGACATAACCGCGGTGATGCGCGGCGCCGTCAGGGTGACATTCGACGATGGCGGCGCCGTCTCGGTCTATGGCGATGTGCCGGTCACATTGCATCCGCCAACGAACGGCAGCGGCGAGGCGCGGCGGCCCGGCCACCGGATGGAAGACGGCACGATCTATATCGGCACTTCGCCGGATACCGGCAGGGCATTCTATGCCGCCGGCGCCGATGAACCCCGGACGATGACTTGGGCAGAGGCGATCCTGACCGCCGTCAAGAGCAATGCCCACGGCCTGACCGGCTGGCGCCTGCCGACGGGGCCTGAATTGAATGCGATGTTCGAGAGCAAAGACAAGGGCGCGCTGCGGGGCACGTTCAACGAAACCGCCGGTTCCCTTCCCGCCGCCTGGTACTGGTCGTCCACCGGATTCAGCGTCTTCGATGTGTATGGCCAGCGCTTCAGTGACGGGCTCCAGAGCTCTTACTTCAAGTTAAGCCATTCTTCCGTCCGCCTTGTCCGGGGCTAGGCCCCCTGCTGTTCGGTCAATTGCGCGGGGCGTAACCGACAAAGGACCCGCGCCCTTCAAGCGCAACGACGCGCTTCTCGCGACGATGCCCAAGGGCCTGATCGTCTTCCCCGGTTCCGGTATCACCGAGAACCTCGCCGACAAGGCGAAGCGTTTGGGCGTCCCAGTCTGGCGGTGCGGGGTGTAAGCCCGCGTTTCTCGATCACCTTGAGCGGCACCCGGCCCTGCGGAGCATCCATTCCCGCGCTGGACGCTGATCCTTCTCGCACCGGTCAGGGCCTGACGCCATCAACCCTTAAAGGGTCCGCTACGCCTTGCGTGCGGCCCTTCCGGCTCAACGCGCCTTCAGGGTGATCGCGGCCCGTGCCGGAGCGTGTCGGGCGCCCGTAGCGCGGGGAATGGTTCCCCGCCGCAAAAGACGGGAGCCGCACATGGCCAACAATCTCGACCTCGCCGGGCAAGTCGCCCTCGACCTCGCCAGGACGCTCATGATCTGTGTGACGCTCTTCAAGTCCGAACTCGGCTACGGCGTCGTGCCGTCCGATGAATTCGACGGCGACCCCGCGACGGTCATCCACATCTACGATCCATACGCGGCGTGAATCGCCACAGACCAACGGCTGGCCCGGAGGGTGCGCCCTCTCTTGCCTAAGTCATCGGGAGGTCGGGTGGGAGAGATGCCAGACGATCTATTGGCATAAATAATAGATTAGGTGGGATAGACTTGAAAATAGCGTTGTCTGCGCAATCTTCATTGCCATAACAGTTGAAATAGATGTATGATGTGCGTTATGTAGTAAGTATAAATATTTAGGAGTATATAATGTCTGAAGAAGAAAATAGCAATCGTCAAGCTGGCCCAATAGAATTTCTTGGTCGCCATAGCCAGAGGATTTCCTGGAGCGCGGCAGTGATTTCCCTGATGTTCTCGGCGCTCGCAGTGGCCGGTGTCCGTCCCCAGCATGTCATCCCGGGACTGGAACCGAGCTTCACCGTCTACGATGGAGCGGCTGTAGAAAGGTCGCAGCAAATTCTCAATGGGCTCATTCCCGGTCCAGAGTAAAGCTGACACGGTTGCCGATTCGAGCGGCAGTCAATCCGAGTCCGGACTCGGCTGACGTCGATGATGGGCAGCGACCCCGCAACGATCGTCCCTGACTACGATCCCTCTGCCGCCTGAAACTGCCGGGCGTGGTGCCCTTCTGATCGTCCCCTTTCTCAACACTCCGCCCTGCGCTCCTTCAAGGCTTCCTGAAGCCTCAGCGACGTTAGCCGGCCGCGGCGGCGACTCAAGGCATCCCGGCGTATCCCTGGAAGGGAACCCTCGTCGGGAACCCTCTTGACCCGCCGCCTCATGCGTCCGGCTGACGCTGGCTTGTTCGGAAAACCTAGAATGAAGGAGGCAACGATGCCGAGAGTGCTGAACAAGAAGCGGGACGGGCTGCCAGCCGGCGCGATCTATATCGGCCGGCCCGCGAAGTGGGGCAACCCGTTCGTGATCGGCCGGGACGGCTCGCGCGAACAGGTGATCGCGAAGTTTCGCGACTACGTGCTGCGCAATGGAACGCTCATGGCCGACCTGCACGAATTGCGCGGCAAGGATCTCGTGTGCTGGTGCGCGCCGTGCGCGTGTCACGGCGACCTGCTGGTGAAGCTCGCGAACGCGCGGGACGAAACGTAGATCGGTCATCGCCGGCCCCGTGACCCTGCGGCTGCCGTGCTATGGTCAGGCCGGCGCAACCGGGGTGGCCGCAAGAAGTTCCGATGCTTAGAACCGGAGATATTGCCAATCCCGCGATCCGGGCCGCGGCGATCCGCTTCGAGCGTGAGACCGGGCGCAGCCTCGCCGACGAGCTTTACGATGAGCGCGACGAGGGCATCATCGCGATCTTCCCGATCGTGAGCGGTTACGCGCCCGAACTGCCCGGCTTCCGTTCCTCCCCCGATGACAACATCGACGGCAGCGCCGCCTGAAATCGGAAGCGGCGTCGAGTGATCCTCGCCCGCCTTCAGCGGGGCCAAGCAACCCCCCAGCCGGTCTGAATTCGGCGCGAGCCCTAATTGAGGAACCGGCGCCGTGAACGGCGCGGATGCGGGCTGGCGCGTTTGCCCATGCGCGTGCCGGAATCTTGCTGTGCCGCTTTCTCCCTCAATTGCCGGCGCCGCTCGACAATCACGCCATCGATGACCGGGCGCGCGTCCGGTTCAAGCCGACCCCTGCGGGGAGCCGCCGGGGTGTCCCCCACCTTCGCTGCGCTGCAGGCCGGGAGATACCCCGCCCCGGCGTCTGGCTTGAACCCGCCGCTTGTCCGCCCGGCCGATCTTCAGGGCGTGTCGAGCAACCCCAGCAAAGGAGAAAGACCATGACACAGACGCAAGAACGCACGACCGCGGGCAACGCCCGCAAGTCCAACCCGCCGGCCTTCATCGCTTACAGCGTTTCCGATCAGGGGCGCGGCCGGAAGTTCTGGACGCGCCTCGGCGGTGCCTGGCCGCAGAAGAACGGCGAGGGCTTCACGGTGTTCGTCAACGTGCTCCCGATCGACTTCGACGGTCGCATCGTCCTGATGACGCCCAAGGAGCAGGATCAGGCGGACGCCGGCCAGCCGGAAGGCGCGGTCGATGCCGCCGCCCCGGCGGAGGACGACGAAATCCCGTTCTAGGCTCAACGCGAGAGGGGCGCCCCGGCGCCCCTCTTTCCGCGATTTTCTGGCCCCGGGACGCTGCAAAAACGTCCCCTTTTGCAACGCCGTCTCGCCTGCTTATGGCAAGTATCTTCTAGCTTGTCGCACAGCCCTATCGCTATCATAATCGAAGTAAAGCTTAAGTATTCTTAATAATCGTCATATTACAATTGGACAATGACAAAAAGGGACGGTTTTTATCTTCTGAAGTACAATAAAGCGCGGGCGGCCGTTTTGGCCCTGCTCTTGTTCCTGATGCCATTCTCCGCCGCACACGCCGACTGCGCCGACCCGCCGGGTAGTGAAAGCGAGATCGTCTACAACACAAACCATCAGGTCTTCCAATACTGCGACGGCACGGACTGGATCGCCATGCATGGCCGCGGCTCAGGCAGCGGCGGCTGCACCGATCCCGACCGGCCCGAAGGACGGATCGTTTACAATCCGCCGCATCGCGTTATGCAGGGCTGTGCCGGCAACCTGTGGCGCGCGATGGGTCCGGTTGGCGGAGCCGGAGGCATCCATGTGGGAAGCTGCACTGACCCGGATCGAGCCGAAGGCACGCTCAAATACAATTCGAGCTACCGCGTCATGCAGTATTGCGATGGCGCGGACTGGGTGCTGATCGGCAAGAAGATTGACCTCACGCCCGACGCGTTCGTGTTCGCCGACCAGACCGATGCCGCGCTCTCGACGCTCATCGAATCCAACATCACGCAGATCACCGGCATCAAGACGATCGCAGATGTCTCAATCGGCGGCGATGGCAGTCCCGAATACCGCATTTGCGATGATGCCGCATGCTCAGCGGTGGACCAGGACTGGGGCACTGCCACCGGTTTGATCGGAAACGGCCAGTATCTCCAGCTTCGCCTGACCAGCAACGCCGCCTATGACACGATGAATAGCGCCGCGGTCACCGTCGGCACGGCGAGCGACCAGTGGGATGTGACCACTGTCGACGATGTCGCGCCCGACTCGTTCAGCTTCGTTGATCTGACCGCGCAACTACGCAACACGGTGATCCCCTCGAACGTTGTCAACATCACAGGCATCACAGGTAATGTTCTTGTTTCCATCAGCGGCGACGGCAATCCCGAATTCCGCGTCAACGGCGGCGCGTGGACGACATCCGGCACGATTCAGAACGGCCAGACGCTCCAGCTCCGCCTGACCAGCAACGCCGCCTACAGCACAATAAGCACTGCCACGGTGACGGTCGGCAGCGCCAGCGATCAGTGGGATGTCACGACCGAAGACGACACGACCCCAAGCCCCTTCAGCTTCACCGATCAAGCCAATGTCGCCTTGTCGACGCTGATCGCGTCCAACATCGTGCAGATTACCGGCCTTACCGGAAGCCCGGCGGTCTCGATCGCCGGAGGAGGAAGCCCCCAGTACCGCATTTGCTCTGACTCGGGTTGCACTGCGGTAGTTCAGACCTGGACAAGCGGCGCGGCGACGATCTCGAACAATCAGTACCTGCAGCTTCGCCTGACAAGCAGCGCATCGTTCAGCACTTTGTTGACCGCGACCGTCACAGTCGATGTCACAAGCGACCAGTGGAACGTGACCACGGTAGCGCAGGACACGACTCCGAACGCGTTCGCCTTCACCGATCAGACAAACGTTGCGCTGAACACGCTGACCGCTTCAAACACGTTGGCGATCACCGGCATCACCGGCAGCGTGGCCGTTTCGGTGAGCGGGACGGGCAGCCCGCAGATCAGCATCAACGGCGGCGGCTGGACGACATCGGGCACGATCCAGAATGGTCAGACCC
>WBUW01000198.1 GCA_008933495.1 Pseudorhodoplanes sp. | reverse complement strand
CGAAAAGTGTGAGGCGGTTTTCGGGAAAGATCATGCGCAAGCAAACAGCAAAACGGGATGACGATTTGAAGAAAAGTCATCCCGCTTTGCGGCGGCGCCACGCTCAGTCCGGGCGCCGCCGTTCGCTGATGGCGGCGAGGCGCTGCACCATCGCGCTCGCCGGATCGCTCAGCGGTCCGATCACCGTGAAATGGTTGGCGCCCGGCACGATTTCGTAGCGCACGTCGGTCGCCGGCTTCCAGGCATCGACGATGATTTTCGCCTGGCGGATGAATTCCCGCGATTCGGCGCCGCCCACGACCGAATCGAACACCCGGCCGGCGGGCGCCGGCCAGAACACGGGTGACACCGCGCGCGCCTTTTCCTCGTCGAGGCGGAAATCGGCATTGTTCTTGATGTGGATGAGCGGCGTCAGATCGAACACGCCGGACACCGAATAGGCCGCAGGCACGAGGTCGGCCGGCACCTTGGGATCGTGCGCGGGCCAGTCGGTCGCCAGCATGCAGGCGGCGAGATGGCCGCCGGCGGAATGGCCGAATACCGTGATGCGTTTGCCGAAACGCCGCCAGAGCAGGAGCGTCGCCGCGCGCATCTGTTCGATGATGTCGGCGATCGAGACTTTCGGACACAGGTCGTAGCCGGCAACCGCCACGCTGATGCCGTGCGCATTCAGCCCGCGCGCCATGTGGCTGAAGGTCGATGGATGCAGCGCGCGCCAATAGCCGCCATGAATGAAGAGCGCGAGCGTGCCGCCCTCGGTCTGCGCCTTGAAGATGTCGACGAGCTGCCGCTCGCCCGGGCCATAGGCGACGCCGAGTTCGGCCCGTCCCTCGCCCTTCATCGTCTCGCGAAAGGCCGCGGCGTCGCGTTCCCACCGTTCGAAAATCGCAGGATGCTCCGGCACCCGCGCGCGGTTGTCATATTCGGTCTCGTAGTCGATGCCCGCCATCCGGTCTCTCCCCTTTCTGCGGCCGGGAGATTGCGGCACGCGGCGCAGCCGGGCAAGCCCGGCGCAGGACGCCGCAGGCGCCCTGGCGCCGGGCCGGCCGTGATCGGGGCCGCGTAATCAGCGGTTGAGCTGTGCCCTCAGCGTTTCGGCAACCGCACGGTCGAACGAATCGGTCGCCGGCGCCGGCGCGGCTGCGCGCTTGTCGCGGATGTGCTGGTCGCGCTTGCGCACAAGCTCGGCCATGCGCTGGTTGAGGACTTTGCGTTCGGCCAGACGCTTGTCGATTTCGGCCTTGCGGTCCTTCGCCGCCATCGTGCGCAGCGCGTCGGGCAGATCGCTGTCGGGCACCGCCTCGAGCGCCTTTCGTCCGCCGGCGACGTCGGCGACGAGATCGCCGTCGCCGGTGACCGCCTCGGCCGCCGCCACGTTGCGGGCGCGCTTGTTGAGATAGCTTGCAAGTTCGGTGGCCGATGCCGCCGGCGCCGCCGCCACCTGACGCTGCTTTTCTTCCACGCGAACCTTCTTCGATCGCGGACCGTACGGCAGCACCGTGCCGTTGATGCGCTTCTGCAGTTCGATGATCTCGTCGTCGTAGGGCGTCTCGATCACGACGATCTGGCCGCCGTCCTGCGGGATCGCGATATAGCGGCCGGCGCCGAGCTGTGCGATCTCGCGCCACACACGCTCGGTATCGCGCGCGCCGCCCGCCTGGACGGTATTGACGATGATGTCCTTCTCGCGCGCCATGGCGATCACCTTCGGATATTTGGTGTCCTGCGGATAATCCATGTGCGGCGGCGCATCGCCGACCAGGAACAGGATGCGCCAGGTATCCGGTCCGCTGCTCCAGTTGAGTTTTTCAACGCCGACCTGCAGCGCCTCGTTCACGCTTTCCGGCCAGTCGCCGCCGCCGCGCGCCTCGAATTGCAGCAGTTTTGCGTAGAGGTCCTGGATGTCGGCGGTAAGCTCGAACGTCCTGGTGACGTACTCGTCGCCGATGTCGCGATAGGCCACGAGGCCCATGCGGATTTCGGCGTCGGCATTGGCTTCGACGATCGCGGTCGCGATCGACCAGATTTTGCGTTTGGCGCCCTCGATCAGGCGGCTCATGGAGCCGGTGGTATCGAGGACAAAGGCGACTTCGACCACCGGCTTGGCAGCCGCCGGACTGGCAATCGTGGACAGGGCAATGAAACAGGCGGGCACGAGCGCCCGGAACCAGAAATGCAGCATGATTTCACCCCTCGTAAGCGGCTTTTCCCGCCGCGGCGGAATCGTCTCCGGCCTTCGCGTCGGGCGCGGGCCGAAATTGCGGCTGCCGACGGGCGGAATATCGGCGAATTTTTTCCCGGCCCTTGCCAATTCGCGCCGCCCGGCTCATCCCTTCTGCGAGAGACGCGACGAGATGAAGATCGAAGGCAAGGTCACGCGCAGTGTCTGGGTGGAGGCGGATGGCTGGTCGGTCGGGATTTTCGACCAGACCGTGCTGCCGCACCGCGTTGCGGTACTGCGGCTGGCCGCGCCCGATGACGCGGTGCGCGCGATCGCGACCATGCGCACGCGCGGTGCGCCGCTGATCGGGGCGGTCGCCGCCTATGGCCTGGCGCTCGCCTTGCGGGCGGATGCTTCCGACGACGGTCTTCGCCGCGCTTATGACGCGCTGCTCGCGACGCGTCCGACCGCGATCAATCTGAAATGGGCGCTCGATGAGATGGCGGCGGCGGTGCGCGATTCTGCGCCGGCCGCGCGCGCCGCCGCGGCCTACCGGCGGGCGGCGGAAATCTGCGACGCGGATGTCGCAATCAACGCCGCGATCGGTCGCCACGGACTGGGACTGATCGAACGCCTCGCGGCGAACAGGCGCCCCGGCCAGCCGGTCAATATCCTCACCCACTGCAATGCCGGCTGGCTTGCGACCGTCGACTTTGGCACCGCGACCGCGCCGATCTATCTGGCGCACGACAAGGGGATCGCGGTCCATGTCTGGGTCGACGAGACGCGGCCGCGCAATCAGGGCGCCTCGCTCACCGCTTTCGAACTCGGCCAGCACGGCGTGCCGCACACCGTCATTCCGGACAATACCGGCGGCTACCTGATGCAGCACGGACAGGTCGATCTGGTCATCGTCGGCACCGATCGCGTCACCGCGCGCGGCGATGTCTGCAACAAGATCGGCACCTATCTGAAGGCGCTCGCGGCGCGCGACAACGGCGTGCCGTTCTATGTCGCGCTGCCGTCGCCGACCCTTGATTTCCGCGTCAATGACGGCCTGGCCGAGATTCCGATCGAACAGCGCGCGCCCGCTGAAGTTACGGGCGTGTCCGGGCGCACCGCGGACGGGCGCATCGAAACCGTCACGATCGTGCCGGACGGTTCCAAGGTGGCCAATTTCGGCTTCGACGTGACGCCGGCGCGGCTCGTCACCGGGTTGATCACCGAGCGCGGCATTGTGGCCGCCGACGCGCGCGCGCTGGCGGAAGCGTTTCCCGACCATGCCTCGCGCGCGGTCGCGCCGCGGCGGGCGGCCGAATGAGCGGGCTATTGAAGGCGGTCGGGGAAATCGCGGTCGACGGCCGCCAGTCCGAGACCGCGCTTGCGGTCGCGCGCGGCACGATGCGGCTTCTGCGCTCGCTCGGCTATTGCTGCGTCAGCGAACTGCCGCTGCCGTCCGGCCGGCGCGCCGATCTGGTGGCGCTCGACGGCGGCGGCGAAATCTGGATCGTCGAGATCAAGTCGTCGCTTGCCGACTTCCGGGCCGACCAGAAGTGGCCGGACTACCGGCTGCATTGCGACCGGCTGTTCTTTGCCACCACGCTCGATGTTCCGCGCGAGATATTTCCGATCGATGCCGGGCTGATCGTGGCCGACGAGTTCGGTGCGCAGATCGTGGGCGAGGCGCCCGAGCATCGCCTGGCTGCTGCAACGCGCAAGGGCATGATGCTGCGCGTCGCGCAATGCGCCGCGCTGCGGCTGCAATTGCTGATCGATCCGCACGGGCCGTACGGCGAAATCGTCTGAGCGCGGCCTTGCGTCAGCGCGGCGCGCGCTTGGCGAGAATGCGCTGCAACGTGCGCCGGTGCATGTTGAGCTGACGTGCGGTTTCCGAAACGTTGCGCCCGCACAATTCATAGATGCGCTGGATATGTTCCCAGCGCACGCGGTCGGCCGACATCGGGTGCTCTGGCGGCTGCGCCGGGCGCCCCTCGACCGAGAGCAGTGCTGCCACGACATCGTCGGCGTCGGCCGGTTTTGCGAGATAATCGACGGCACCGAGCTTCACCGCGTTCACCGCGGTGGCGATGTTGCCATAGCCCGTGAGCACGATGCCGCGCGCATCCGGACGCCGGCGCTTGAGGGCGGAGATGACGTCGAGGCCGTTGCCGTCGGCCAGCCGCATATCGACCACCGCGAAGGCGGGCGGCGCCTTTTCGACCTGCTGAAGGCCGTCGGAGACGGTATCGGAGGACGTCACCGTGAAACCGCGCGATTCCATGGCGCGGGCGAGCCGTTGCAGAAACGACCGGTCGTCATCCACGATCAGCAGCGAGCGTTCGGCGGGAACGGTGGCGGCTTCAACGGTCATCGTCACCTCTTCCGGAAGGAAGGCTATGGGATTGCGGGCGCGCGCTCCGCTTCAAGCGGCCGTTGCGGCTGCTCGAAGTCGGCGCGCGACCACCGGATCGTAATGACTGCGCCGCGGCGCGGGAAGGGCCGGTTAACAAAATTTAATGTTGCGCCGGAGCGCTCGAGCAGCGTCTTGGCAATAAAGAAACCGAGCCCGAGCCCGGTATCGCCGCTCGCATACATGCGCCGGCGCCGGCGGCTGCGCACATAGGGCTCGCCGATCCGGCTCATGATCTCGGGTGCGAAGCCCGGACCGTCGTCGGCGATGATCAGGGTAATTTCGTTGTCGTCCCAGTCGGCGGTGACCTCGACGCGCTCGCGCGCGAAATCGACGGCGTTCTCGAGCAGGTTGCCGAGGCCGTAAAGAATCGCCGGGTTGCGCGCGCCGAGCGGCGGCGTCGCGTCGGACGGCAGGCTGACCTCGATCGCGATGCCGAAATCGCGATGCGGCGCCACCACCTCCTCGATCAGAGCCGGCAGCGGCAGGCGGTCGAACGGTTCGCCTTCGCCGGAAAGCCGGGTGAGCTTGGCCATGATGTCGCGGCAGCGCTGCGCCTGCTCGCGCAGCAGCCGGATGTCGTCGGCGTATTTCGGATCGGTGCCGATCTCGCGCTCGAGCTCGCGGGCGACCACCGAAATCGTCGAGAGCGGGGTGCCGAGCGCGTGTGCCGCGGCGGCGGCGAGGCCGTCGAGCTGCGAGAGATGCTGCTCGCGCGCCAGCACCAGTTCGGTGGCGGCGAAGGCGTCGGCGAGTTGGCGCTGCTCTTCGGCGATCTGGCGCGCATAGATGCCGATGACCACGATCGCCAGCAAAATCGACAGCCACACGCCGAGCAGATAATCGTCGGGAAATTCCGGCCGGTTCACGCCGGTCCAGGGCAGCGGATAATGGAAGAACGCGAGGATCGTCGCGCACAGCATCGCGAACGCGCCGAGCATCGCGGTGTGTTTCGGCGGCAGCGCGGTCGCCGACAACAGCACCGGCCCGAGAAAGAAGAAGGCGAACGGATTTTCCAGCCCGCCGGTCAGGAACATCATCGCCGCAAGCTGGGCGATGTCGAACGCCAGAAGCCACGCCGCGCGTTCCGGCTCGATGCGCCGGGTCTGCCCGAACCGCACCCGCAGCGCGATATTGAGCCAGGCCGACAGCGCGGTCACCGCCAGGCACGACCAGAGCGGCAGGTCGAACTCGAAGCCGACATAGACCACGAACACCGCGACGATCTGCCCGATGACGGACAGCCAGCGCAGCCGGATCAGCGTATCGAGCCGCACGTGCCGGCGCGGCAGATCGAGGCGGTCAAGCCGGTCCATGGCATGCATTTTACCGCTTCGGCGCGCCCAAAAGAACCGCGCCGCGCGCGGACTTGGTGCGAGTTTGGCACGGACTTGGCCCGGACTTGGCACGGACTTGGCGTGGACTCGGCACGGAATTGGCGCGGGTCTGGCGCGGGATTGGGCGCCCGCGCTTGCGCGCCGCGGCCTTTGGCCTCACATGAACGCAGACCGCGGCGCACCGCGCCCGCAATCCGGATCCGCCATC
>WBUW01000197.1 GCA_008933495.1 Pseudorhodoplanes sp. | reverse complement strand
TCCCATGATAGCCCATTTGAACCCAAACCGGCTCGGCAGGCTGTCACCGAGGGCATATGGACCGGTTCGTCTCGCAATTCGTTCTGCGACTGGACGCCAAGGGCCGGGTTTCGGTCCCGGCGCCGTTTCGCGCTGTTCTGGTGCAGGACAAGAGCGAGGGCATTTTCTGTTGTCCGGCGGTCGGCCGGCCGGCAATCGAGGCAGGCGGCTCGGCTCTGCTTGCCGAGATCGAGCAATTGATCGCGAGCTATCCGCCTTTCTCCGAGGAACGCGAGACGATTGCGACCGCGCTCTACGGCACGAGCGAGACGCTCAGAATGGATGGCGAGGGTCGCGTTACGCTGTCCGATCCGCTGAAGGACCATGCCGGCATCATGGATGCCGTCGCCTTCATCGGGTTGGGTCACAAGTTTCAGATCTGGGCGCCGGACCGGCTGGGCGCGCAACTCTCCGAGGCCACCGGAGCGGTGCGCAGACTCAGGAAGCGGCTCGGCGCGCAGGGCGCGGCGGGTCAACCGCACGGAGCACGGGAAAAATGACGGGCCGCGACGGCGGGGTTCCTGCTGTCGCTGGCGGACCGGCCCGACATATTCCCGTGCTCGGCCCGGCCGCGCTCGGCTATCTCCATGTCCGGGACGGCGGCGTTTATGTCGACGCGACCTTCGGGGCCGGCGGCTACAGCCGCGCGATCCTGGCGGCCGCCGACTGCCGCGTCATCGGCATCGATCGCGATCCGGGCGCCATCGACGCGGGTGCCGATCTCGTGCGCGCGGCGCCGGGGCGGTTCACCCTGGTGCAGGCCCGCTTTTCGGCACTGGATGCGTGTGCGCGCGCCCAGGGTCACGAATCGGTTGATGGCGTCGTGCTCGATATCGGCGTCTCTTCCATGCAGCTCGACGAAGCCGCGCGCGGCTTTTCGTTTCGCAATGACGGTCCGCTCGACATGCGCATGGGCGGCGACGGACCGAGCGCCGCCGACGTGATTGCCACGATCGGCGAGCGCGATCTGGCGAATGTGATCTTTCAGCTTGGCGAGGAGCGCCATTCGCGCGCCATCGCGCGCGCGCTCGTGCAGGCCCGCAGGAACGCGCCGGTGCGCACCACGGCGCAGCTTGCGCGGATCGTGTCGCAGGCCGTGCGCGCCCGGCCGGGCGGGCTTCATCCGGCGACGCGGACCTTCCAGGCGCTGCGCATTTTCGTCAACGAAGAACTGCACGAACTGGCGAACGCGCTCGCGGCGGCCGAGCACATCCTGCGCGACGGCGGCCGGCTGGTCGTGGTCTCCTTCCATTCGCTCGAAGATCGTATCGTGAAGACGTTCCTGGCCGGTCCGGGCCGCGAAGGCGTTTCGCGTCACGCCCCGGACGGCGCGCGGCCGGCGGCCGCTTTCCGCGTACTGACGAAAAAGCCGGTCACGCCGGACGCGGACGAAGTCGACGCCAATCCGCGCGCTCGCTCGGCCAAGCTGCGCGCCGGCGAACGCACCGCGGGGGCCGCCGGGCAGGTCGATCTCGCAAGTCTCCTGCCGCGCCTGCCCGCGCTCGCCGCGGTGACGAAGGGGCGCCCGGCATGAGGCTCGTTCATCTCTTTGTCATCGGCGTCCTGCTGGCGGCGGCCGCCTATGTCTATGAAATCAAGTTCGAAGCCACGCTGCAGGCCGAGCGGCTCGCTAAGCTGCGCAGCGACATCCGCCGCGAGCGCGACGCGATCGCGACCCTGCGCGCGGAATGGGCCAAGCTGAGCAATCCCGGCCGCATCCAGGGGCTCGCGCAGCGCCACCTCGCGCTGCAGCCGCTCGAAGTGATCCAGTTCGATACGCTCGATAATCTGCCTGCGCGGGTTCCGCAGGCGAACCTGCCCGACGTGGAAGATCCGATCGCCGCCATCATCGGGCGCGATCCCGACCTGCCGACCGGTTCCGTCACGCCGGCCGCGGGAGCGGCGCGATGACGGCAAATCCCGTCGCCGCGACTGCCGCCCACGGCGCTGCCGGACTGGTCGGGCGTCTGCTCTATGGTGCCAATGTCGACCGTGCCGCCAAGGCGCGCGCCCGCATCGGCCTCGCGGTCGTGGTGTTCGCGCTGATCTACGGGGTGATCGCGGCGCGGCTCGTGCTCTACGGGATGGCGGCCGATCCGGCGACCGCGCGGCGTTCCACCGCCAACGACGCTGTTGCCACCGCGCGTCCCGATATTCTCGACCGCAACGGCGAAATTCTCGCGACCGACGTGCGCACGCCCTCGCTGTTTGCCGAGCCGCGCAAGATCATCGATGTCGACGAGGCGGTGGAATTGCTCACCGCAACGCTGCCCGATCTCGACGCGCGCGAATTGCGCGAACGCCTGTCATCCAGGCGCGGCTTCATCTGGCTCAAGCGCGAAATCACCCCGCGCCAGCAGGCCGACATCCACCGGCTCGGCATTCCCGGCATCGGCTTCCTGAACGAGAACAAGCGCGTCTATCCGAACGGCGCGGTGGTCTCCCATGTCATCGGCCACGTCAATATCGACAACCAGGGCACCGCCGGAATCGAGAAATGGCTCGACGGGCGCGGGCTTGCCGACCTGCACCTGGCGGGCTTTGCGGCCGACCGTCTGCAGAAGCCGGTCGAGCTTTCGCTCGATCTGCGCGTGCAGCACGCCTTGCGCGACGAACTCCTTGCCGCGCGCGAGCGCTACAAGGTCAAGGTCGCCGCTGCCGGCCTCGTGACCGACGTGCGCACCGGCGAAGTGGTGGCGATGGTCTCGGTGCCCGACTATGACCCCAACGACCCGCGCCAGGCGCTCGACGAGACGCGCCTGAACCGCCTGACCACCGGCGTGTTCGAGCTGGGCTCGACCTTCAAGGCGCTGACGGTGGCGATGGCGCTCGATTCCGGCAAGGCGACGCTGTCCTCCACCTTCGATGCGCGCGAGCCGCTGCGTTACGGCAAGTTCGAAATCAACGACTATCACGCCCAGCGGCGCATCCTGACGCTGCCGGATGTCTTCACCTATTCCTCCAACATCGGCATCGCGCGCATGGCGCTCGGCCAGGGCATCGAGGCGCATAAGGCGTTTCTGCGCAAGATGGGACAGCTCGAGCGTTTGCGCACGGAATTGCCGGAAAGCGCCGAGCCGCTCGTCCCCAAACACTGGGCGGAACTGAATACGGTGACGATCGCGTTCGGCCACGGCATTGCGGTGGCGCCGCTGCAGGCGGTCATGGCGGTGGGCGCGCTGATGAACGGCGGCAAGCTCTTCCCCCCGACCTTCCTCAAGCGCAGCGAGGCGGAGGCGGCCGCGCGCGCCAAAACCGTCATCAAGCCGGAGACGAGTGCGCGCATGCGCTATCTCATGCGGCTCAATGCCGAGAAAGGATCGGCCAGGCGCGTCGACGTGCCGGGCTATTATGTCGGCGGCAAGACCGGCACGGCCGAGAAAGTGGTCAACGGCCACTATTCAAAGACCAAGCTTTTGACCACGTTCATGGCCGTGCTGCCGGCCGACCAGCCGCGTTACCTCGTCACCATCATTCTCGACGAGCCGCAGCCGACCCCCGAAACCAAGGGCTTTGCGACGTCCGGCTGGAACGCGGCTCCCACCGCCGGCCGGGTGGTGGAACGCATTGCGCCGCTGCTTGGCCTTGCGCCGCGTTTCGACCTGCCAGCGGCCGAGCGCCAGATTCTTGCAGTAACATCCGCCATCAGGTAACGCGGCGGCGGGCGGCGCCCGTTCGCCGCCCCCAGAGCCCGCCCATGATCCTGTCCGACCTTCTGCCCGAGGAAGCCGCGCGCGCCCCGCGCCTGGCCACGACGAACGTAAGCGGTCTCACCGCCGACAGTCGCAAGGTCGAGCGCGGATTTGCGTTTTTTGCGATTCCCGGCAGCAAAGCCGACGGGCTGCAATTCGTGCCGCAGGCGGTGGCGAAGGGGGCGGCCGTCATTGTCGCCGAGCGCGCGCCGTCAGCGCTTGCCGACGGCGTCGCCTTTATCCGCGCCGCCAATGTCCGCCGTGCGCTGGCGCTGGCGGCTGCGCGCTTTTTCGGCCGCCAGCCGGCAACCATCGCCGCCATTACCGGCACGAGCGGCAAGACCTCGGTCGCCGCCTTCACGCGCCAGATCTGGCAGGCGCTCGGACAAGCGGCGGCCAGCATCGGCACGATCGGCGTCGTCTCCCCGCGCGGGGAGAGTTACGGTTCGCTGACCACGCCCGATCCGGTCGAACTGCACCGCACGCTCGCTGCGCTGGCGGAGGAGGGCGTCACGCATCTCGCGATGGAGGCGTCCTCGCACGGCCTCGACCAGTTCCGCCTCGACGGCGTGCGCGTGCGCGCGGGCGCCTTCACCAATCTCAGCCGCGATCATCTCGATTATCACCCCACGCTCGACGCCTATCTGCAGGCCAAGCTGCGGCTATTCTCCGAGCTCGTGCCGCCGGGCGGCGGCGCGGTCATCGTCGCCGATCGCGAGCCGGCCGAACGCGTCGTCGCCACGGCAAAGGCGCGCGCGCTTGAGGTGTTCACCGTCGGCCGGCACGGCGACGGCATCCGGCTGGTCGAGACAAAGATTGACGGTTTCGCGCAGCGCCTGACGCTCGAGCAGGCCGGACGGCGCTACGCCGTCAGGCTGCCGCTGGTCGGCACGTTTCAGGTGGAAAATGCGCTCGTGGCGGCCGGCCTTGCCATCGTCACCGGCAGCGAGGCGGCCGCGGTGTTCGCAACGCTGGAAGGCTTGCGCGGCGCCAAGGGCCGGCTCGATCTCGCGGGCGAGAAAGACGGCGCGCCGATCTTCGTCGATTGCGCGCACAAGCCCGACGCGCTGGCCAAGACGCTCGAAGCGCTGCGGCCGTTCGCAAGCCACCGACTGATCGTCGTGTTCGGCGCCGGCGGCGACCGCGATCCCGGCAAGCGCGCGCTCATGGGGGCGGCGGCCGCCGCCAGGGCGGATCGCGTCATCGTCACCGACGACAATCCGCGCAGCGAAGATCCCGCCGCCATCCGCGCCGCGATTCTCTCCGCCGCACCCGGCGCGATCGAGATCGGCGACCGCGCCACGGCCATCCGGCAGGCGATTGCCGAGCTGCGACGCGGCGACGTTCTGGTGATTGCGGGCAAGGGTCATGAAAGTGGCCAAATCGTCGGCGAGCGGGTATTGCCGTTCAGCGATCACGACGAGGTGGTGGCGGCGCTGGAGGAACGGACCCGATGAGGGGAGCGGATTTGTGGACCGTCGCGGCTATGGCGGACGCCATGAAAGCGCGCGCGCAGGGTCCGCTCCCGCGCGGGGTCGGCGGCCTATCGATCGACAGCCGCACGCTCGCTCCCGGCGACGCCTTCTTTGCGATCAAGGGCGACAGTCGCGACGGCCACGATTTCGTCGCCGCCGCCCTGGCCGCGCGAGCGGGCCTAGCGGTGGTTGCCGAAAAACGTCGCAAGGAATTCGCCAAGGATGTTCCGCTGCTTGTGGTGAAGAACGTGCTCACCGGGCTGCGGCAGCTCGCGCGCGCCGCGCGGGCGCGCTCGCAGGCTGCGGTGATCGGCGTCACCGGCTCGGTCGGCAAGACCGGGACCAAGGAAGCGCTCGGCCTCGTGCTTGCGCGTAGCGGCCAGACGCACGTGTCCGCCGCCTCCTACAACAATCACTGGGGCGTTCCGCTCTCGCTCGCGCGCTGTCCGGCGGAGGCGCGCTACGCGGTTTTCGAAATGGGCATGAATCATCCCGGCGAGATCGCGCCGCTGTCGCGCCTGGTGCGTCCGCAGATTGCCATCATTACCGCGATCGCGCCGGTGCATCTTACCTATTTCAATTCGGTCGCCGGCATTGCCGATGCCAAGTCGGAGATTTTCGAGGGCCTGCGGGCGAACGGCGCCGCGATCGTCAATCGCGACACGCCGCATTTCGAACGCATCCGCCGGAATGCGAAACGGGCGGGGGTAGCGCGCATCGTCGGATTTGGCGAACATCCCGATGCGCAGGCCCGCCTCATCCGGTACGCCCTGCAGCCGGCGAGTTCGACCGTGCATGCCGACATTCTCGGCCAGCCGGTGACCTACAAGCTTGGCGCGCCCGGCAAGCATCTCGTGCTCAATTCTCTGGCGGTGCTCGCCGCCGCTTCGCTTGCGGGCGCCGACAGCGCAAGGT
>WBUW01000196.1 GCA_008933495.1 Pseudorhodoplanes sp. | reverse complement strand
CGGTGACCGGCCCCGCAGCGGCCGGGCCGGCGAGCGATGCGGCGAGCAATAGTGCAATCCGCAGAGCTGCGGCCGGGCGCGGCGGGAATGCAACACCGCTCATCATTTGGTCAGGATCAGCTTGTTCTGCGCGGTGAGCCGCAACCGATAAAGGTCGTCGCCATGGGCGATGGCGATTTCCCGGGTGGCGATAAAGAGGTCGCGGCTGTCGATGCGATGGTCGGTGACAGGAATCCGACGATCAGAACCAGACGAAACCGGCGCCGCGCCAGGCCGAATACCTTGGTCGTCTTTGGGGGCGGCAGGATTCATCGGGCGCTTCTCTGAAGTATTCTCAACGTATTTCTTTGCTTCATCTGTCTGTTTAGAGCGTTTTTAAGCTACTATACTTACTCTTTAGAGCGGCTTTAAATGATGTACTGTGTTGTTGACTGAATTAATACGTTTGATTACCAAAGGCAACATGGAACGCGGCCGCCGATCGGCCGCGAATACGAGCCAGCAAGCCGCTGCATGTCGCCAGCCGCCCGCCAGCCACACGAACAACAAGAACCGGCTTGGGGGTTGCCATGGACCGACACTGCGCGCGCGCGGGCGCGCTTGTTTTCGCGATTGGCCTGAGCGTGGGGGCGACGGAGTTCGCAACGGCGCAGACCGGGCAAACGCTCGATGCCATCACCGTGGTGGCGACCAGAACGGAAGAGAAAGCCATCGACACGCTGGCGCCGGTGAGCGTGCTCAATCAGCGCACGATCGAGATGATCAATCCGTCGCGGCTCAATGAAATCTTCCACAACGTGCCCGGCGTCACCTTCCAGGATCGTGGCGATTCACCGGAATCGGCGATCAATATCCGCGGCCTGCAGGATTTCGGCCGCGTCGCAATCGTGGTCGACGGCGCGCGCCAGAATTATCAGCGCAGCGGACACAATGCGCAGGGCTCGTTCTTCCTCGATCCCGAACTGCTCGCCGGCGCCGATGTCGTGCGCGGGCCGACCGCCAATATCTACGGCTCGGGCGCGATCGGCGGCGTGGTGTCGTTCCGCACCAAGGATGTCGACGACGTGGTGCGGCCGGGCCGGCGCTGGGGTACCACCGCCGCCGGTATGCTCGGCTCCAACGCAGGCCGCGCCATGGCCTCTTCGTTCACCGGCGTGCGGGTCAACCCGAACCTCGACGTCTTTTTCGGCGGCGCGCACCGCACGCAGAAGGACTTCAAGGACGGCGAGGGTCTGACGGTTTCCAATACCGGCAATCACGTCAGCGCCGGGATCGCCAAGATCACCGCGCGCCCGGCCGACGGCCATGAGGTGAAACTGACCGGCATTTTCCAGGAAGACCTGTACAATATCGGCCAGTTCAACCGCGGACCGATCGCCACCGCCGCCCAGCGTGCGCTCTACCAGGGCTCCTCGGTCTATGCCTCCGAAGTGCACAACTACACCGCCACCGCGGGCTGGCGCTATGCCCGCCCCGACGACCCGTTGTTCGACTGGGACGGCAAGATCTACTGGAACCGCACCTATAGCGACCAGACCAAGACCGCGCATCTGAGCACGACGGCGCAGGCCGGCGTCTGCACCACGCCCGGCAACAATGTCTCCGGCTGCGTCGGCGACACCCGCGGCTACCAGCTCGACACGTTCGGCTTCGACGTCCACAACACCACGCGCTTCAATCTCGGACCGTGGCGCAACGCCGTCACCCTCGGCGGCGACGGTTTCAAGGACGACGTCAATACGAGCGACCCGCGCGGTAATTCGCACGTGACGACGCCCGGCGGCATCCGCACGGTGTCAGGCGGGTTCGTGCAGTGGAAAGCCAATTACGCGCACTGGCTCGAAATCGTCAGTGCCGCCCGCTACGACAATTACCGGCTGGAGGCGACCAATACCGGCTCCGACGGCGAGCGCATCTCGCCCAAGATCACGCTCGGCATCACGCCCGTGCCCGGGCTGACGCCCTATATCAGCTACGCCGAGGGCTATCGCGCGCCCTCGCTCACCGAGACCATCATCGCCGGCGCGCACGCCACCGGCGGCGGGCCGAATCTGTTCACCTGCCCCGACGGCGGCGGCGGCCTGTTCTGCTTCCTGCCCAATCCGAACCTGCGGCCGGAGGTCGGCAAGAGCAAGGAGATCGGCCTGAACATGAAATACGACAACGTGTTCGCGGCCGGAGACAGTTTCCGCGGCAAGTTCAATCTCTTCCGCAACGACATCGACGATTATATCGAGCTGACGGCGTCGGCGCCGGTGCTGACCTTCGGTCTGCTGCGCAGCCAGTATTATCAGTATCAGAACCTTCCGCACGCCCGCATCAACGGCTTCGAGGCAGAGACCATGTACGACGCCGGCGCCTGGTTCGTCGGCTTGTCCGGCCAATACACGCGCGGGAAGAATGTCGATACCGGCGTCGGCCTTGTGAACATCCAGCCCAACCGGATTGTCACCACCGCCGGGGTGCGGCTGCTGGAGCGCACGCTGACGCTGGCCGGAAGCTGGACCTCGGCGGCGTCGAACCAGAATGTCCCGGTCAATTATCTGCCCAACGATTCCTACGAGCTGGTGAATTTCTATCTGACCTGGATACCGCGGCCCGACTTTGCGTTCCATTTCGGCATCGATAACGTGCTCGACCGGTATTATCGGCCCTATGCCATGCCGCAAACGGCAAGCGACGGAACGACCCAGAACGACGTATTGTGGGCGTCGCCGCCGCCGGGGACCGTATATAAGGCGTCGTTGCGGGTTCAGTTTGGGGCAATGTAACGGGGGCGCATGAACGATCGACGGCAGCAGCCCGAGCTGGCTCGCGTTTCCCGCAAGGGACCCGACTGCGCTGAAGATATTTTCGGCGCGGTGGTACCTTTGCACGCGCGCGAAATGCCCGCGCCGTCCGCGCGCTCCGATCTGAGCAACGTCATCCCGTTCGCGCCGCGCTCCCGCAAGGCTGAGGCAACGCCGGCGCCCACACTCGACGGCGCCCAGGCCGAACGTCCGGCACCGCCCAGTCCGAGCATGGAGCGCCGCCGGACCGCGCGCCTTATCGGACTCTCCATTCTCGTTCACGGCGCGGTCTGTGCCGCATTCCTGCGCGAGCCCGAACCGCACGCCAGCATCGGCATGATTTCGGTATCGGCGGAAATCGTGCTCGGCGCGCAGACCAAGGCCGGCCTGGCGCCCGCGCCAAGCGAATCGGAGACAGCGAGCGCCCCCTCGCCCAAGCCCGACAAGCCGGAAGATCGCACGCCGCAGGCCGCGCGCCGCGATCTCAAGGTTTCGAACAAGGCCGACGAAACGCCCATCGCGCGCAAGCCGGAGCGCGCCGAACCGCAGAAATCCGAGCAGCCGCTTTCGGCCGAGCAGGAATCCGCGCCCGCCGACAAGGCCGAACTGGTCGCCCTTCCCAGACCGGCCGACAAGCCGTCGCTGGCGGCGAGCGCGCCCAAACCGGCCGTATCGGAGGACAAGGCCAAGCCGGAACCCGCGACGCGCGAGGCCGCGCCGAAACCCAGAAAAAACGGCAAGGACCGCCGCGACCGCGCCGCCCCGGCCGCGCCCGCCTCGACCGCTTCCAGCAGCATCGGGCTAGGCCGTTCGGATGCCGACACCAATTATCGCGGCCTGATCGCCGCCCATCTGGCCCGGCACAAGCGGTTTCCGGCCGAGGCCCGCAGCCGCGGCCAGCAGGGCAACGTCACCATCTCGTTTTCGCTGAGCGGCGGCGGAAGCGTGAGCGCGGTGCGGCTGGTGCGCGGTTCGGGCGTCGCCAGCATCGACCAGGAAGCACAGGCGATGGTGCGGCGCGCCTCGCCGTTCCCCGCCCCGCCGCATGGACGTTCGATGAGTTTCACCGTCCCCGTCAGTTTCCATCTGCGGTGACATTTGCCAGCAACCGCCAGCCAGCCTTCGCCAGCCAGCATCCGCCAGCCGGCCTCAAAGGAGAAGACTGATGTTCATCGCGATGAACCGTTTCAAGGTCAAAAGGGGTTCCGAGCACGCCTTCGAGCAGGTCTGGGCCAACCGCGAGTCCTATCTCGACCGCCTGCCCGGCTTCGTGTCGTTCCACCTGCTCAAGGGACCGGAAGCCGGGGACCATACGCTCTATTCGTCGCACACGGTCTGGCAGAGCAAGGCGGATTTCGATGGCTGGACCAGGTCCGAGGAGTTCCGCGCGGCGCATGCCCGCGCCGGCAGCGAGGCCAGCGGCGCGCTCTATCTCGAACATCCGGCATTCGAGGGGTTCGAAGTGCGCCAGACCCTGCTCGGCAAGCACAAGGCGGCGTGAAGGCGCGATGTCGGTCACGGCTGATCTGGCGAGCACGCTCGCCGAAAACCCGGGCGCGGTCATCGAGGACGTCGCCAGGGCGCACAAGGTCACCACGCACACGGTGATCGAGGCGCTGCCCGCGGCCATGCGGCGGTTCGCCCCCGGCTCGGCATTCATCGCGGCGATGCAGGACATCGCGACCTGGGGCGACGTCACCCTCATCGTCCATACCGAGGACGGCATCATGGAGTTCGGCGGGCCGCTGCCGGCCGGCGCGGTGGCGCGCGGCTATTACAACGTGCCGGGCAGCAAGGGCTTTCACGGCCATCTGCGGCACGCGCGCTGCGCGCGGCTGGCGTTCGTGGAACGGCCTTTCATGGGGCGGCCGTCGGCGTCGATCCTGTTCTTCAACATCGACGGCGGCATCGTGTTCAAGGTGTTCGTCGGCCGCGACGAGAACGTGAAACACAAAGAGGATGAATACGTTCGCGGCGATGCTCACACCAACACCGCCGAAGGCTTCTTCTCGATCTTCAAGCGTGGCATGACTGGCGTCTACCAGCATTGCAATAAGCGTCACCTGCGCCGATATTTAGCCGAGTTCGATTTCCGCTATTCGAACCGCGTCAAGCTCGGAGTTGATGACATTGCTCGTACCGAGCGAGCGTTGAAAGGTATCGTAGGTAAGAGACTTACCTATCGAATGCCTCATCACTGAGAAGCCCCCGCATGGCCACAAAAGGCGCAAAGCCGAAAAGAATACCAAAGAGTGACAAGGCTCAATTCGAGCGGTTCGTAGCAACCGCTCGAAAGCTGGGGGCCAATGAAAGCATGGAAGATTTTGAAGTAAAATTTAAAAAGATCGTTCCACCAAAACGCGCTAAGTAATAGGTTCTCCACCTGGAGAGCACAGAATTGCCTTCGCTTTAAGTTGGATGGCGTCGTTTATGTCTTCGACAAAAATATTTGGATCTTTTTTCTCTACATGCATGCGCCCGCGCGCGCCGCGATACCATGCAAAGTCACCATCGTCTTTAATGAGATCGATGCCGAACAGAGGTAGGTTAGCAAGTTGGTCTGCGGGAATGCGCACCCACGGCATAAAATTTTGGCAACGCTTAGGCTAACGCGTGTTGCCGCCCCTGGCTGTCAGCCGATGTAAACGTCGGCTTAATTCGAGATACGGGTCTCAATTCCTTTTTTGGAATTGATGGTTTTTCAACTGGGACGCTAACTGTCGTAATCCTTAAATCCTCAACATCATAAAAAGTATTGATGTAGGAGGTGAGTGTATTAACCACGAGATCGTTGATCTCTTGTTCAGTGTCGCGCACGAAACAAAATAGTGGCTCTGAGGTGGTGCACACAGTGAACCGCCCATCGTCATCTTGTGATACGCTAATTTCGAGCGCCTCCAGAAGCTGGAGAAGCTTCGAAGGATCGCTTCCTGCCTCTGGTTTAGTCCACATGGCATTACTCCATCCCCTGTCAGCGGGGCGAATTTAGGGATTCGTTAGCTTATTGTCCACAGATCGTGGACCTTCCAGAATATTAAATATTTGAAATCATTAAAGGTTTTCTTGCAACACCAAAAAATATTGCAGTTAATTGCAAATACTAGCTGCGGTTTTTGAATCCAGGACGTGATTTAACGCACCAGAGGCCATCCTAACGTGGCGGTCGCCTTGGGTACGCAAAGTGCAATATCGCCGAAGAGAACCGCGAACTGAAAGCCGACCAGTTGCGGAAATTCCGGGCGCTGGCCGGGAAACTCGCAGCCCGGCCGCCGCGCCGGCGGGTCAGCGGCTGACGTAGCTCGTGACCGGCGGATTGACGCCCGGCGGCAGCGGATCGAGATGGCGCGGGA
>WBUW01000195.1 GCA_008933495.1 Pseudorhodoplanes sp. | reverse complement strand
GGCGATGAAAGTCTGGCACTGGCCGTTCCTCGCGCTGCAACATCCGATGCCGGAACTGCTGATCGAGAAGGACCCGATCGGCTATATCGACTACAAGATGGCGAGCTGGACCAAGACCAAGGACCTCTCCGCCTTCGACCCGCGCGCGCTCGCGCATTATCACGCCTTCTTCTCCGATCCGCTGCGCATCCACGCCACCTGCGAGGATTATCGCGCCGGCCGCACCACCGATCTGACGAACGACGAGGCCGACCGCGCCGCCGGCAACAAAATCGCGGTGCCGCTCGCCGTGTTCTGGGGCTCGGCCGGCATTCCCGATGCGAGCGGACCGCTTACGATCTGGCGCGACTGGGCCGGCGACGTCACCGGACACGCCATCGAGTCGGGGCATTTCCTGCCCGAGGAAAATCCCGACGCCACCGCCGCGGCTTTACTGGATTTCTTCAGGCGATGAGCGGGATTCCGCTGCGCCGGGCGCGACGCGAATATGGCGCACCATCGTCGCGATGCGCGGCGACAACACGCCGGGCTCTTGGCGCGAGGAAACAAGCAATCCCCTGCCGCGGGTCGCATGAAGCTGATGCTCTGACCTGTCCTGGCCGGGCAACCGGGTCCGACCTTCGGTCGGCCCGGCCGTACACTTGACCCGGCCATCCATCGAGACGAAGAGGGATGGATGCACGGGTCGAGCCCGCGCATGACAGCCGGGTGAACTGAATGCCGATCGACCGCCAAGCTGCCTTCTCGGGCACCAAGGATGTCGCAGGCGCGCTGCAATTCGACACCGCGCGGCTGGAACGCTATCTGCGCGCGGCGGTGGACGGATTTTGCGGCCCGCTGACGGTGAAGCAGTTCAAGGGCGGCCAGTCGAATCCGACCTATCTCCTGGGAACGCCGGGTCGGCGTTATGTGCTGCGCCGCAAGCCGCCCGGCAAGCTCCTGCCCTCCGCCCATGCCGTCGACCGCGAATTCCGCGTGATCAGCGCACTCCATCCGCGCGGCTTTCCGGTCGCCGAGCCGGTCATCTATTGCGCCGACGAGAGCGTCGCCGGCACCGCCTTCTATGTGATGGGCTATGTCGAGGGCCGCGTGTTCTGGGAGCCGCACATGCCGGGCTCCGCGCCGGCCGAGCGGCGCGCGGTCTATGACGACATGAACGCCATCATCGCGCGCCTCCACGCCTATGATCCGGTCGCGCTCGGGCTCGGCGATTTCGGCCGCGGCGAAAATTATGTCGCGCGCCAGGTCGAGCGCTGGTCGAAACAATATCGAACTTCGCAGACCGAGCCGATCGCCGAAATGGACCGCCTGATCGACTGGCTGCCGGCGCATCTGCCGCCGCCTGCGCCGGTGCGGCTGGTGCACGGCGACTACCGGCTCGACAACACGATCGTGGCGGCGACCGAGCCGCGAATCATCGCCGTGCTCGACTGGGAATTGTCGACGCTCGGCGATCCGCTGGCGGATTTCACCTATCACCTGATGCAGTGGCATATGCCGCATTCGGAAGCCGGCGCCGGCACCGGCTCGCTGGTCGGCCGCGATCTTGAAGCGCTCGGTCTTCCGTCGATGGACGATTATGTCGGCCGCTATGTCGCGCGCACCGGCCTCGATCCGCGGCCGCATCTGGCGAACTATCTCGCCTACAATTTCTTCCGCATGGCTGCGATCCTGCAAGGCATCGTCGGGCGCGTGCGCGACGGCACCGCCACCAACGAGAACGCGCCCGCCAAGGCGCAGATGGTGCAGCCGCTGGCCGCCAAGGCCTGGGAATTCGCGCTGGCCGCCGCCGCCTGACGCGCAAAAGTCGGCTCGGATTTTCAAACAGCCCGGCGCGCTTGCCGTGGGTGCGATCGTTTCCGGACAAGCGCCCGCGCCGGTATTGTTGTGCACAGGGCGCGCCTGCGCGCCCGTGTTTTTTCAGAGGCGCCGGGTACGCCTGCCGTCTTGCTTGCCCCCCGCCACGGCGAGGGGGACGGAGCGCCGGGCGGCGCACCATCTTTAAGTCCGCGCTTTGGGCGCGGGGTGTCCCGGCGAAGGACACCGCGCCGTCCGGCGCTCCACCGCGGCTCGTCCCCGAAGCTCTCGCCTCAGGTGCAGCGTCGGGTCGCGCTTTCGTCCGTCCCGCGGACGGATCGTCAGCCGGCTCCCGGCAGCGGCTCATAGTGGCCGCGGGCGGAGCCCCGACGCCGCCCGGGTGCGGGTTTGCGAAACCCGCCCGCAGGCGCCGCACCGGTCCCCGCTTCGCGAACGCCTCTAGAAGCGCCCCTCGATGGGTCCGGTTGATAGGAATATAATCCAGACCGGGGAGGATATCAAGTCTTTTCTCGGACGGCCGCGGCCGGGCCGGGCGCAAAGCGCGCGAGCCGGCTGCACGTCATCCCGGCCCTTCGCGAAAGCGAAGGCGCCGGGATCGTTTGCAAATGTTGCATTCGACCGCAATTCGGAAAACGGTCCCGGCTCTCGCTTCGCTCGGCCGGGACGACGACCAGCGCTGCGTCCGGAATGACGGATGCGGCCCCCGGGGCAAAGCCGCCGCAGCCTCAGCGCCGCGCGGCAAAGAAATGCTTCAGCAGCGCCGACGCTTCGCGCTCGCCGATCCCGCCATAAATCTCCGGCCGGTGATGGCAGCTCGGCGACGAAAAGAAGCGCACGCCGTTTTCGACCGCGCCACCCTTGGGATCGTAGGCGCCGAAATAAAGCCGCCGGATGCGCGCGAACGCCACCGCTCCGGCACACATCGCGCAGGGCTCGAGCGTGACATAGAGATCGCATTCGGTCAGCCGCTCGGAGCCGAGCGCCGTGGCCGCCTGCCGGATGGCGACCAGTTCGGCATGGGCGGTCGGATCGCTGTCGCGCACCGTGCGGTTGCCGGCGCGTGCGACGACCTTGCCGTCGCGCACGATGACGCAGCCGACCGGCACTTCACCGGCCGCCGCGGCGGTGCGCGCCTGTTCCAGCGCTGCGTCCATGAACGATGGCATGGCCATTTTCCGTCCCCGCCGGGCTTGTCCCGGCCGCCCACGTCTTTACTGATAGGCCGGTCTAGAAGACGCGGATGCCCGGAACAAGCCCGGGCCTGACGGAGGCGGGATGAGCGCAGGTGATTCGCAGGGCGAGCGCATCGCCAAGGTGATGGCGCGCGCGGGTCTTTGCTCGCGGCGCGCGGCCGAGGCCTGGATCGCCGCCGGCCGCGTCGCGGTCAACGGAGAGGTCATCGCCTCGCCCGCGCTCAATGTCGGCGCGCGCGACCGCATCAGCGTCGACGGCAAGCCGCTGCCGCAGCGCGAGCGCACGCGGCTGTTCCTTTATCACAAGCCGCGCCGGCTCGTGACCACGCATGCCGACCCGCAGAAGCGCCCGACCATTTTCGCTCAACTGCCCGCCGGCCTGCCGCGCCTGGTCAGCGTCGGGCGGCTCGACCTCAACACCGAGGGGCTGTTGCTGCTCACCAATGACGGCGGGCTTGCGCGCGTGCTCGAACTGCCCGCCACCGGCTGGCTGCGCCGCTATCGCGTGCGCGCGCACGGCAGCGTCACGCAGCCGCAGCTCGATGCGCTGCGCAAGGGCATAACCGTCGACGGCGTGCGCTATGGCGCAATCGAGGCCACGCTCGACCGCGTGCAGGGCGCCAATTGCTGGCTCACCTTTGCGATCCGCGAAGGCAAGAACCGCGAGGTGCGCAACGTGCTCGACCATCTCGGGCTCAAGGTGAACCGGCTGATCCGCGTCTCGTTCGGACCGTTCCAGCTCGGCGAACTGGCGGAGGGCGCGATCGAGGAGGTGCGCACGCGCCATCTGCGCGAGCAACTCGGCGAGCGCATCGCGGCTGCCGCCGGCGCCGACTTTTCCGGCCCGATGACGCCGATGGCGAGCGCGGAGCGCAAGCAGGAGGCCGCGCCGGACTCACGCCGTCATCCCGAGGAGCGGGCGAAAAAAGTCCCGAAGAGCGACAATCGCGGCCGGCAGCCTGCGCGGGCCGCCCCCAAGTCGGCGGTAGCCGACCTGGCGGCGGTAGCCGACCTGGCGGCGGTAGCCGACTTGGGCACTTTACAAGGCCGATCTCGGGTAAACCCGAGATCGGTGCGGCCGCCTCGGGATGACGGGGCAAGAGACCGCAAGCCCCGGCGCAAACGCCGGCCGCGGGCGCGGCCTCCGAAGCGGGGCCGCTGATGCGCATCGTCGGCGGACGCTGGCGCGGGCGCCCGCTCGCCGGACCGAAATCGCAAGATGTGCGGCCGACCGCCGACCGCCTGCGCGAGACGCTGTTCAACATCCTGATGCACGCCTACGGCGATCCGGTCGCCGGCGCGCGCGTGCTCGACCTGTTCGCCGGCACCGGCGCGCTCGGGCTCGAAGCGCTGTCGCGCGGGGCGGCGTTCGCGCTGTTCGTCGATGCGGGGGCGGAAGCGCGCGCGATCATCCGCGAAAATGTCGAGCGCCTGGGCGCCGGCGGCGCCAGCCGGATTTTCCGGCGCGACGCCACGAAGCTCGGGCCCGCGCACCCGGCCGAGCCGTTCGCGCTCGTCTTTCTCGATCCGCCCTACGGCGAGGGGCTCGCCGAAAAAGCGCTCGCCGCCGCGCGCGCGGGCGGCTGGCTCGCGGACGACGCGCTGATCGTCGTGGAGGAGACGACCGGCGCGTTCGCGGCGCCGGAAGGCTTCGCCGAGATCGAGCGCCGGGTTTATGATGATACGGAGTTTGTGTTCTTGCGGTTGATGTGAACGAACGTTCCGGATCGGAGCATGCCCGCGCTTGACCCGGGCATCCATCGTTTCAAGTGCAGATGTCCGGATAGAGGTCACGCCACTCGGGATTCAGCGACACGATCAGATCGATCTTCCATTCCCGCGACCAATGCTTGATGTTCTTTTCTCGCTGTATCGCGGCCGCAATCGAGTCGTGCTGCTCGAAATAGACAAGTTGCTTCACGCCGTAGCGTCGCGTAAAGCCGGGAACAAGCCCTTCGCGATGTTCGTAGGCTCTGCGAACAAGATCGCCGGTCACGCCGGCATAGAGCGTGCCGCCGGGACCGCTTGCAAGGATATAGACCCACCCGCCCATGCCGCATGATGGATTGCCGGGTCAAGCCCGGCAATGACGCAGCGGTGAGGCATACAATTGCGGTCAGTGGCCTTATACCACCGGCGCCAATTTCCGACCGGTCACGCGCGAGCCTGACCCGCGCATCCGTCGCAAAAAAGAAGAGTCGTCTCAAGATGATGGATTGCCGGGTCAAGTTTGCCACCGGGCCGACCGCAGGTCGGACCCGGTTGCCCGGCAATGACAGTGCGGACAGGTCGAGATCAAACACGCTTGGTATTATAAAGATCGAGCGCCGCGCGATGACACGGACCTCCGCCCTTCGGTGCCCGCCCGGTCCGGTGCGTCTCTCTGAAATTTCTGCAGTTGAGCAGAAGCTGTGAGCAACAGCGTCAAAAGCGCCATGCTCACTTCGTAGGCGTCATGCCCGGGCTTGACCCGGGCATCCATCGTTTCAAGTGCAGATACCCGACAATAGAGGTCGTGCCACTCGACGAAGCAACGCGCGCCCGAGAGACGCGATCTTCATCACCGCCTCCCAAACAACCGCTCGATGTCGGTGAGCTTCAGCTCGACATAGGTCGGGCGGCCGTGATTGCACTGGCCGGAATTGGGCGTCGCCTCCATCTCGCGCAGCAGCGCGTTCATTTCGTCGGGCTTGAGGCGGCGGCCGGCGCGCACCGAACCGTAGCAGGCCATGGTGGCGGCGACATGCATCAGCCGCCGTTCGAGCGGCAGCGTCTCGTCCCATTCAGCCATGTGCTCGGCAAGATCGCGCACCAGCGACGCCGCATCGATCTCGCCGAGCAGGGCCGGCGTCTCGCGCACGAGCACCGCGCCGGGACCGAACGGCTCGATCGCAAGCCCGTATTGCGCAAGCTCGCCGGTGCGCGCGACGAGGCGCGCGACATCGGTCTCGTCGAGTTCGACCACGTCGGGAATGAGCAGGATCTGGCGGGCGGCGCCGCGCTGCGCGAGCGCGGCTTTGAGCTTCTCGTAGACGAGGCGCTCGTGCGCGGCATGCTGATCGACGATGACCAGGCCGTCGCGGGTCTGCGCCACGATATAGGTCTCGTGCACCTGCGCGCGCGCCGCGCCGAGCGGACGGTCGAGCAGTTCGGGAAC
>WBUW01000194.1 GCA_008933495.1 Pseudorhodoplanes sp. | reverse complement strand
CCCCAGCGCACGTCGATCAGCTTGCGGCCGAACAGGTCGCCTTCCTTCGGGCGCATGGCGCGGAACGCGACGTCGGCCTCGCGCCGCGAGAGATCGTAGGTGCGGTTGTCGACGGCAAGCTCGACCGCAATGCCGGGATGCGTCTTGCGAAAGCGCGCGATGTCGGCGGCGATGCCGCGGAAGGCGAGCGTCTCCGAGCACGTGACCCGCAGCTTTCCCGCGAGCCGGGTATCGCGCCCGGTCAATTCACGATCGAGCGCGAGCGCCTCGCTCTCCATCCGCTCGGCGGCGGCGATCAACCGTTCGCCGCTCTCGGTCGGCCGGTAGCGGGCGGCCCGTCGCTCGAACAGTTTCGAGCCGAGTTCCTTTTCGAGCGCGTTGAGACGGCGAAAAACGGTCGAGTGATTGACAGCGAGCATGGCGGCCGCGGCCGCCAGATGGCCCGCGCGGGCGATGGTAAGAACGATGCGCAGGTCATCCCAGGCGAACATCGGCGTCCTTGCAAAAATGCAAAAATAGATCGCAAAAATGCGTATCGATTTGCGAAAATGCATCATCTAGATCCGGCCCGCGCCCGTCAAGCGGCGAACCAGACCCGGCGGGGGATATCCGCCGGCAGAACCGGAGAACGAAGATGACCAACAATCGCACTTCAGACATCGGCGCGCTCGTGCTGCGCCTTGCGCTCGGCGTGATGTTCGTTGCCCATGCGGCGCTGAAGGTTTTCGTATTCACATTGCCGGGCACGGCGACATTCTTTTCCGCCCAGGGCTTTCCGGCCTGGACGGCCTATCCGGTGGTCGCCGCCGAATTCCTCGCCGGGGTCGCCCTGGTCCTCGGTGTCCAGGTGCGGCCGGTTGCGCTGCTCACGCTTCCGATCCTGCTCGGCGCGTTCGCCGTGCATCTGCCGAACGGCTGGGTGTTTTCGGCACCCAATGGCGGCTGGGAATATCCCGCCTTTCTGACTGTCGCGGTGATCGCGCAGGCGCTGGTCGGCGAGGGCGCCTATGCGCTGCGGTGGAATGCCGGCCGCCGCCTCGCGCATGCCTGACGGCTCTCGCCTCCAGCAGGGCCGCGACCAAAGTCCCGGTTTTTCCTTTTTGTCGGGAAATGCATCGTCATGGCCGGGAATGTCCCGGCCATCCACGTCTTGCTTGTATCAAGGACGTGGATGCCTGGCACAAGGTTTACACGCGGGCCGGCCAAAGGCCGGACCCGTGTGCCGGGCATGACAGCTTAGAGGGGCGGAAACACATGTGTGCCGTCGTCCCCGAGCGGCAGTGGCACGGCGCCGACGGCCTGAGCGGGATCGAGCGGCGCATACAGATGCGGGAACAGTGCGCCGCCGCGCGCAGGTTCCCATTTCAGCGCGCCGCCGAGGCGTTCGGTGTCCACCGCGATCAGCAGCAGCTCGCCCTGGCCGGCGAAATGTTTTGCCGCGGTCTCGCCGACCTGCGCGGCGGTCGAAAAATGGATGAACCCGTCGGCAAGATCGACCGGCGCGCCGCGGAAAATTCCGTCCTGCTGCGCCTGCCGCCAGAGCGCGGCGGGGCAGATTTTGTAGATCAGCACCGGCGGTTCCCGGGATCGGCGCTCAGCGCGTCGCCGCCGCCAGGCTGGCCAGCGCGATCAGCACTTCGCTGAGCTTCTGGTCGACCTTGCCCATGCGATAGGCGATGTGCTCGAGCGCGTAAGCCGCGCGCTTGTCGGGCGAAGGCATGTTGCCGGCGTCGTAGTCCGGCGCGAACAGTTCCTCCAGCTCGCGCAGGTGCCGTGTCCGGCGGATATCGTCAGCCATCGTAATACTCCAGTCTCCCCTATGCCGCCCCGCGCACTTCGCCGCCGCCGTTCGGAGGCGGTACTGGCACGCCGTCATTGGCGTATTCGTTCAGCTTGTTGCGCAGCGTGCGGATCGAGATGCCAAGGATGTTGGCGGCATGGGTGCGGTTGCCGAGGCAATGCTTGAGCGTTTCCAGGATCAGGTCGCGTTCGACATCGGCGACGGTGCGGCCGACCAGCGCGCGCGTGACCTGTTCGGCGGCGATCGCGGCATGCTGCACGGCGGCTGGCGTCGCCTGATCGAGCCGGGTGCCGTCGGGCATCACGAGGCCCTCGACGCTGATTTCCTCGCCCGAGGTCAAAAGCACCGCGCGATGGATGGTGTTTTCCAGTTCGCGCACATTGCCCGGCCAGCGATTGAGCGAGAGCGCGCGCTTGGCCTCGGCCGAAAGCGGGCGAGCCGGCAGGCCGTTCGCCTGCGAATATTTCTTCACGAAATATTCGGCCAGTTCGATCACGTCGGCCGGGCGTTCGCGCAGCGGCGGGATTTTCAGGTTCACGACATTGAGCCGGAACAGAAGATCCTCGCGGAAGCTGCCGGCGCGGGCGGCCTCGACCAGATTGCGGTTGGAGGTGGCGATGATGCGGATGTCGACCGGCACCGGCCTGGTGCCGCCGACGCGGTCGATCACGCGCTCCTGGATCGCGCGCAGCAGCTTGGCCTGCAGGCGCACGTCCATTTCGGAGATTTCGTCGAGCAGGAGCGTGCCGCCATTGGCTTCCTCGAACTTGCCGATGCGGCGCGCGATCGCGCCGGTGAACGAGCCTTTCTCATGGCCGAACAGCTCCGATTCCAGAAGCTGCTCGGGAATGGCCGCGCAATTGACGCTGATGAACGGTTTTTTGGCGCGGCCCGAGCGCGCGTGCAGGTAGCGCGCCAGCACCTCCTTGCCGGTGCCGGATTCGCCGGTGATCAGCACCGAGGCGTCGGAGCCGGCGATCTGCTGGGCGAGCTTGATGACCGCTTCCATCGCGGCATCGCGCCAGATCAGGTCGCGGTCGTCGTCGGCGACCGCGGCGAGAATGGCGGCGATCAATTCCGGATCGGGCGGCAGCGGGATGTATTCCTTGGCGCCGGCATGGATGGCGGCGACCGCGGCGCGCGCATTGTTTTCGGTGCCGCAGGCGACGATCGGGGCGTGGATATGCTCGCTTTGCAGCCGGGCGACGAGATCGGCGATGTCGAGCGCGACGTCGACCATCAGCAGGTCGGCGCCGCGACCGGAGCGCAGCACCGCCAGCGCCTGCTCGGCATCGGTGGCGTGGGTGACGGTGGCGCCCTTGTCCATCGCGTATTTGGTCGCGAGGGTGAGCTGGCCTTTCAGCGTTCCAACGATGAGCAGGCGCATGGTTTCAGCTCCGATCGGTCTTGATGATTTCGGTCATGGTGACGCCGAGCTTCTCCTCGACGAGCACCACCTCGCCGCGTGCGACGAGGCGGTTGTTGACATAGATGTCGATGGCCTCGCCGACCTTGCGGTCGAGCTCGAGCACGGCGCCCGGGCCGAGCCGGAGCAATTGCGAGACGTCCATGCGCGTGCGGCCGAGCACCGCCGACACCTGCACCGGCACGTCGAACATGGCTTCGAGATCGGCGGCGGTACTGGTGCCGGTATCGGCGTTGCCCGCCGAAGGCGGGGCCGGATCGGGAACCGTCGGCACCTGCGCCGTTTCGAGGTCGGGGAGGGGAACCTTGGTCTCGCTGTCACTCATTGCTCAGCACCTTTCAGAAGACTGTCCGCCAGATTGCGCCGGGCGGCGATGAATCGTCCGACCGTTTCGGCAATCGCGGCCTCGACCGCGGCGCGGTCGCGCGTGATGCCGCCGTCGGCCCATTCGATCCGGCAGTCGCCGTCGGCGATGTCGGGATCAGCGAGCAGCACGAGGCGGCCTTCGAAACCGGCTTGGCGCGCGATCGTGTCGAGCCTGGCGCGGGCCGGTTCATAGAGGGCTTCGCCCAGGCGCACGGCGATGTGCGGCGCCTTGAGCAGATGGCGGATATTGCCGGTGACGAGGGCCGACAGTTCAGTGAGCGGCTCGCGCGCGATCAGCGCCGGGGCGAGCTTGCCGGCGATCGCGCAGGCGACCTCGACCGCCTCCGCCTCCAGTCTTGCCTCGATGCCGTGCAGACCCTGCGCCAGGCCGGCGAGCGTTTGCGCCATCTGTTCGAGCGTGATGGCGAGCCGCCGCTCGGTGTCGGCGCGCATTTCGGCCTCGGCGGCCTGGAAACCGTTGCGGTAGCCGCGCGCCTCGGCCTCGGCGAGCGCGGTCCGGTGTTCGGCGATCGGCACCGTGGTCGATGTCTTCGCGCCAGGCGCGAAGTCGATCTCGAAAAGAAATTTGGCGGGTGCGCTCATCGGCCGGCTCAATAGATCAGCTCTTCGTCGCCGCGCTGCTTGGTGATGACGAGTTCACCCTTGGCTGCGAGATCCTTGGCGAGATTGACCAGCAGCACCTGCGCCTCGTCGACGTCGCGCAGGCGGACCGGGCCCATGGCCTGCATGTCGTCGACCAGCATCTTGGCCGCGCGCGTCGACATGTTGCTGAGGAAGAATTGCCGCACCGGCTCGGATGCGCCCTTGAGCGCGACGGCGAGCTTGTCCTTGTCGATGTGGCGCATCAGCGTCTGCGCGGAACCGGCATCGAGCTTGATCAGGTCGTCGAAGGTGAACATCAGCGTCTTGATGCGCTCGGCGCTTTCGCGGTTGCTCTCTTCGAGCGCGGTCAGGAAGCGGGTCTCGGTCTGGCGGTCGAAATTGTTGAAGATTTCCGCCATCACCTCATGGGCGTCGCGGCGGCGGGTCTGCGACAGGTTCGACATGAATTCGGTGCGCAGCGTCTGCTCGACGCGCTCGATCACGTCCTTCTGCACGGCCTCCATGCGCAGCATCCGGCTGACGACATCGAGCGCGAGTTCTTCCGGCAGGATCGAGAGCACGCGCGCGGCGTGTTCGGGCCGGATTTTCGAAAGCACGACCGCGATCGTCTGCGGATATTCGTTCTTCAGGTAATTGGCGAGAACCTCCTCCTGCACGTTGGAGAGCTTCTCCCACATGTTGCGGCCGGCGGGGCCGCGGATTTCATCCATGATGCCGCCGACCCGTTCCGGCGGCAGGAATTGCTGCAACAGCCGTTCGGTCGCGTCATAGTTGCCCATCAGCGAGCCGGAGGCGGACAGGCGGCCGACGAATTCGAGCAGCAGCGCCTCCACCTGCGGCGCGTCGACGGTGCCGAGCGTGGACATGACGATGGAGAGCTGACGCAGCTCGTCGTCGTCGAGCAGGCCCCAGATTTTGCCGCCATATTGCTCGCCGAGCGCGAGCATCAGCACGGCGGCCCGCTCCGGCCCGCTCAGCGGCCGCGCCGGCTGCGCATTGTGTTCGGCCTGGCGGCTTGCAAGCGTGGCAACGAGGCTTGCGATGTCGTTGGGGTTTTCTTTCTTTGCGGCTGCGGCCATGGCGATCGTCCGTTACGCGGCTTCATGCAGCCAGGAGCGCACGATGGCGACGGTCTCGTGCGGATTGCGCTCGGCCAGTTCGCCGACCTTCTGGACCGACTGCGCGTGCACCTGGCCCTGGACCTGGGCGATGTCGATCATCTGCGAGGTGTGGGTGGAGATGGTGGCGGTGGTCTGATCGCCGCCGACGATGACGTTGGGGCCGCCGGCACCGGTGGACAGCGTCCCGGGGCCGCCGGCGATCGTGGTCACGCCATTGGGTCCGACCATGAGACCGGACATGCCCGGCACGGCGACGAGTCCGTCGGCGCCGGCCGCCTTCTCCGGCGTGAGCATGCGGCGCACGAGCGGACGCACCACGATCAGAAGCACGATCAGCCCGAGCAGCAGCATGACGCCGAGCTCGACCCCGCGCATGATGTCGTCCTTGGTGAAGGCGAAATAGTCGAGCCAGCTCTTGGGCCCGTCGATCTTGCTCTGCGGCGTTTCGGCGAGGCGCAGATTGACGACTTCCACCTGGTCGCCGCGGCGCTGGTCGAAGCCGATGGCCGAGCGGACCAGCGCGGCGATGCGGTCGATCTCTTCGGGCGCGCGCGCGGCGTAGGTCAATTCGCCGCGGTCGTTGCGGGTATAGAGGCCGTCCACCACGACCGCGACCGAGATGCGGTTGACGCGGCCGCCCTCGATGACTTCGGTCTTGGTGGTGCGGGAAATTTCGTAATTGACGATTTCCTCGGTCTTGCGCGCCTGGTCGTTGCGGGTGGTGGCGTCGCCCGGCGGCTGGCCCGGCTGCGGGCGCGGCTGGCCGCCCGGCAGCTCGTTGCCGACCGTGACCTGGCCTTCGCGGTTGTCGGTCTGGGTTGCTTCCTCGCGGACCTGGCTCGAGCGCACGACGCGGC
>WBUW01000193.1 GCA_008933495.1 Pseudorhodoplanes sp. | reverse complement strand
CACGCGGTGCTCGCGGCGCGCGAAGCGATTGCGCTAGGGGCCGACGACATTCTGGTGGCATTCGCCGACACCCCGCTGATCCGCCCGCAAACGCTCAACCGGATGCGCGCGACGCTCGCCGGCGGTGCCGCCGTGGTCGTGCTCGGTTTCCGCCCGCGCGATCCGGCCGGCTATGGCCGCCTGGTGATGGAGGGCTCCGAGCTGCGCGCGATCCGCGAGGAGAAGGATGCCAGCGAAGCGGAGCGCGCGCTGCCGCTCTGCAATGCCGGGCTGATGGCGCTCGCCGGCGCCGCCGCGCTCGCGCTTCTGGACAAGGTCGGCTGCGCGAACAAGAAGCGCGAATTCTATCTGACCGACGTGGTGGCGCTGGCACGCGCGGACGGCCTGCGCGCGACGGTGATTGAGGCGGAGGAGGACGAGGTGCGAGGCATCAACACCCAGGCGCAGTTGGCGGAGGCGGAAGCGGCGTTGCAGCAGCGCCTGCGGCGGGCCGCGCTCGATGCCGGCGTGACCATGGTCGCGCCGGAGACCGTGTATCTGAGCGCCGACACCGCCTTCGGCGAGGACGTGGTGGTCGAACCCTATGTCGTGTTCGGCCCCGGCGTGCGGGTCGGCGACCGCGCCGTCATTCATTCGTTCTCGCATCTTGCCGGCGCGCAGGTCGGCGAGGAGGCCTCGATCGGCCCCTATGCCCGGCTGCGTCCCGATACCGTCATCGGCCGCGGCGCGCGCGTGGGCAATTTCGTGGAGCTGAAGGCCGCGGAGATGGAGGCCGGCGCCAAGGCCAATCACCTCGCCTATATCGGGGACGGGCGCGTGGGCGCGGGCGCCAATATCGGCGCCGGGACGATTTTCTGCAATTACGACGGCGTCAGGAAACACCGCACCGACGTCGGCAAGGGCGCCTTCATCGGCTCGAATTCGGCGCTCGTTGCGCCGGTGACCATCGGCGACGGCGCCTATGTCGGGTCGGGCTCGGTCATCACCGACGACGTGCCGTCCGACGCGCTCGCGCTCGGCCGCGTCAAGCAGGTCATTAAGGAAGGCTGGGCGCAGCGCTTGCGAAATCTGAAAGGCGCGGGCAAGAACGACGGCAAATGACCGCATCGCGGCCGTGCGGGCCGTTCGCTGTCACAAGGCGAAACGGATTTTGATTTCCGTCGTCGCGGCAGTGCGGCTTTAACGCGGAATGGGCGCGTTGCGGGCGGGAGGCTAAAGACATCCATGTGCGGCATCGTCGGAATCCTCGGGCGCGCGCCGGTCGCCGGACAATTGCTCGACGCGCTCAAGCGCCTCGAATATCGCGGCTACGATTCCGCCGGTGTGGCGACGGTGGAAAACGGTCACCTCGAACGCCGCCGCGCCGAAGGCAAGCTGAAGAATCTGGAAGCGCGGCTGGCGAGCGAGCCGCTGTCGGGCAAAGCCGGCATCGGGCACACGCGCTGGGCGACGCACGGGCGGCCGAACGAGAGCAATGCGCATCCGCATGCGACCGAAAAGCTCGCCGTCGTCCATAACGGCATCATCGAGAACTTCCGCGAACTGCGCGAGGAACTCCTCGCCAGGGGCGTCAGGTTCGCGTCCGAGACCGACACCGAAGTGGTCGCCCATCTCGTCACCGAGGAGATGAAGAAGGGCTCGTCGCCGGTCGAGGCGGTGAAAGCGACCCTGCCGCGCCTGCGCGGGGCGTTCGCGCTCGCCTTCATCTTTGCCGGCGAGGACGACCTGATGATCGGCGCGCGGGTCGGTTCGCCGCTTGCGGTCGGGCACGGCAAGGGCGAGATGTATCTCGGCTCCGACGCCATCGCGCTTGCCCCGTTCACCGACACGATTTCCTATCTCGAAGACGGCGACTGGGCGGTGGTGCGCCGCGGCGGCGTGGACATCCGCGACGCCGCCGGCCGGCCGGCCAAGCGCCAGATCGTCAAGACCGGCGGCGCGGCGTTCCTCGTCGACAAGGGCAATCACCGCCATTTCATGGCCAAGGAAATCCACGAGCAGCCCGAGGTCGTCGCCCACACGCTCGCGCACTATATCGACATGGCGGCCGAGCGGGTGGCGCTGCCGGCGGCGCTGCCGTTCGATTTCGCCAAGCTCGACCGCGTCTCGATATCGGCCTGCGGCACCGCCTTCTATGCCGGGCTTGTGGCCAAATACTGGTTCGAGCGCTATGCGCGCCTGCCGGTCGAAATCGATATCGCCTCCGAGTTCCGCTACCGCGAAGCGCCCATGCGCAAGGGCGACCTGTCGATTTTCGTATCGCAATCGGGCGAGACCGCCGACACGCTGGCCTCGCTGCGCTATGCGCGCGGACAGGGCCAGCACGCGCTCGCGGTCGTCAACGTGCAGACTTCCAGCATCGCGCGCGAGAGCGACGTGATCATGCCGACGCTGGCGGGTCCGGAGATCGGCGTCGCCTCGACCAAGGCCTTCACCTGTCAGTTGGCGGTGCTGGCCTGTCTCGCCATTGCCGCGGGGCGGGCGCGCGGAACGCTGTCCGCAGACGACGAGCGCAAACTGGTGCGCGCCCTGATCGAAGTGCCGCGCCACATGAACGAGGCGCTCGGGCTGGAGCCGCAGCTCGAGGCGCTGGCGCGCGATCTCGGCAGAAGCCGCGACGTGCTCTATCTCGGGCGCGGCACGAGCTTCCCGCTCGCGCTCGAAGGCGCGCTCAAGCTCAAGGAAATCTCCTATATCCACGCCGAGGGCTATGCCGCCGGCGAACTCAAGCACGGCCCGATCGCCCTGATCGACGAGACCATGCCGGTGATCGTGATCGCTCCGTTCGACCGGGTGTTCGAGAAAACCGTGTCCAACATGCAGGAAGTGGCGGCGCGCGGCGGCCGCATCATCCTGGTGACCGATCCGAAAGGCGCGCGCGAGGCGACCGTGGATTCGCTGATGACGCTGACCATGCCGGAAATGCCGGCGAGCGTGACCCCGCTGGTCTACGCCATTCCGGTGCAATTGCTCGCCTATCACACCGCCGTCGGCCTTGGCACCGACGTCGACCAGCCGCGCAATCTCGCCAAGTCCGTCACCGTGGAATGAATATTTCCGGCAGGCGCCGACGCCACGGTGCCGGGGGTGCGGCGCTGGGCTATAGTGAAATAGATCCATTGCCGAGTCAGCCGTAACACCCATGAACGACAAGAACGAACCCGCGGCCCCGCCGCACGACCTGCTGGAAGTCGATTTGCCGCCGCCCGGCTTCAGCCAGCGCCTGCGCAATTATTTCCTCACCGGGCTTGTCGTCACCGGACCGCTGGCGGTTACGGCCTGGCTGATCTGGTCGTTCGTGACCTGGGTCGACGACCTCGTGCGCCCGCTGGTGCCGGCGCTGTACCGCCCGGAAACCTATCTGCCCTGGAAAATCCCGGGCTCCGGCCTGGTGATCGCATTTTTTGCGCTCACGATGCTCGGCTTTCTGACCGCCAACCTGGTCGGACGCACGCTGGTGCAGCTCGGCGACAATCTGATCGACCGCATGCCGATCGTGCGGCCGATCTACAAGACGGTGAAGCAGGTCTTCACCATGCTGTTTTCGAAATCCGGCACGAGCTTCCGCAAGGTGGGCCTCGTCGAGTTTCCGGCGCCCGGCATGTGGTCGCTGGTGTTCATTTCGCAGCCGCCGAGCGCGGAGATCGCCGCCCGGCTGCCGGACGGCGAGGATCAGGTCTCGGTGTTTCTGCCCTGCACGCCGAACCCGACCACCGGCTTCTTCTTCTACCTGCCGCGCAGGAACATCATCGAGCTGGAAATCCCGGTCGAGCAGGCGGCGACCTTGCTGGTGTCGGCCGGCATGATCCAGCCGGGCGCGAACGGCGAAAAGAAGCTCGCCGCGCTGGCGGCGGCCGCGCGCAACGCCCAGGCCGCGCGCGAGCGCGGACCGGGAGAAGACGCCAAATAGGCCGGCGCGCTGCGCCCGGTATCGATGCCGGTGAAACCTGAAACCCGATCCGCCGAAGTGGGTACCGGTTCGGCGAGAGATCGCGCGAAAAACTAAAGAATCCGGACCGTGATCCGTTCAGATTGAACGCGGAACTCCCGGGATGCCGGATCAATGCGACGCCAGGGCTCCGGTTCCCGGCATTCCGCGTATTGCGCGCCTTGCCCCGCCGTCAGCGCTTGCCGGCCTCCGCCGGATCGCCCGGATTGGGATTGACCAACCCGCCACCGGCGCCCGCCACGCCGCTGCCGCTCAGCTGCGGATTGGTCGCGTTGCCGGCCGGATCGCTGCCCGGCGGCGGCTGCGCGAAGTCGGAGGCATTACGCCCGATTCCACCGCCGCCGGTCGGACGCGCGTCGCCAACGCCCGGCTGCGTGACCGCCGCCTTCAGTTCCTCCGGCGTCGGAGGCCCGTCGCGCCGGATGATGACCGGGCTTTCGGACGGAATGTTGCGATCGTCGGAACCGCGCGCCGTCTGTTTCGGCCGTTCCCCGGGATGCGTAATGCCGCGCTCGTGGAAAATGTTGCGGTTGCCGGCGGTGCCTTCCGCCGGTTGCGAGGAATCCTTGCTCGGGCCGATGTCGTTGCCCGGCTTGTCGCTTGCGCTGTTGCCGGCGTTGTCGTTCGAATTGCCCGAGGAGTCGATCGTGTTGCCCGAGCCTGCATTGCTGTTGGTGTTGCCGGATCCGCTGCCGGAATTATCATTGCTGTTGCCGGACGAATTGCGGTTGGTGTTGCCGGCATTGGTGTTGCCGGTATTGGTGTTGCCGGTATTGGTGTTGCCGCTCGGATTGGCGCTCGCCACGCCGCCCGCGCTTCCATCCTGCTTGCGTGAGCCGGCGCTCGTGGGGTTGGCCGGATCGTAGAAAAGCGGATTGTAATAGGCGGTAACCACGCGGCCCTGGGCATCCCGCGTCACGCTCGACATGATGATGGTCTCAAGCGTGTAATCCGTCCTGGTCGTGGTTCCGTCCGGATTGCGAACCCATATGGTCGACAGTTCCCCCGCCCGGTTGTAATCCCTGATCTGGACGGTTTGTCCGTTCCGGGTTTCAGTGACGGTGAAGCCGCCTTCGCCGCGCAGATTCTCGGTGAGTTCGACCGTGCTGCGCTCGCCGGTCCGCCAGGTCCACACCCATTGGGTCGGTTCACTGCCGACGGTGCCCGGAGTACCGGTTTGGCCGCCGCGTTCTGAGAAGACATAACCGCGGTCGCCGCGTCCCCCCGGCACAAACTCCGTCGCGACCCGACCCCGCATCCATTCGCGTGTACGCGCGGCGGTCTGCGCCGCATCCTGCCCGGCCTGTCCGCCGAAAGAGGGAAGCGTCATTGCCGGGCCTGCGCTTGCCGGATCGCGCGGCGAATTCGGCAAACCCTGTCCGTCATTTGGCGTTCCGAGCGCGCCTGGCAATGCCGCCGCGCCCTGCACCGCGTCGAGCGCCGGAACGTCGATCTTGCCCTGCAATCCTTCGATGCGCCGCCCGGCCGGGCTCGTGCCGAGACTGGCGGGGATCGCCGGTGCGGTCGAAGCGACCGGCGTCGGAATTTTCTTGGTGACGATATTGGCCTTGCCGATGGTCTTTGTTTTTGTGGTTTTCGCCGGCTTGGCCGTCGTCTTCTTCTTTTTGGCGCTCGGTTCAGATGTGGTCGCGACGCCGCGCAAGTGCGTGCGGTCGCTGTCGCGCAGCGAACGCATCGACAGGTCCGGTCGTATCGACGACATGCCGCCCATACTCGGGCTGATGCTGATGCCTTTGGGACCGGCAAGCGCAACGCCGCACATCAAAGCCGGTGCGCTTGCGATCAGGATCGTTGCGAGAAGGCGATTACGGGATTCCAAGGCCATGACCGGTCTCCCTTTTCGCGCTGCCCGGCGCGGCGAAAATCATCCTTCATTGGTCGCGCAGCCGCAGGCAGCGGTTCGATAGCAAGCCTAGAATTCCGTCTTTTCGGTGTCCATTGAAATAAGCTGCGCAAAACCGGGCCTATCCTGCCGGTCGGAGGCTGCTACCAGCGGAATTCCAGCCCGGCGGCGCCGGCGCGAGTCTCGAAATTGTCGCGGAAGCGACCGTCGTAAGCCGCATAGAGCCTGATCTCGTCGGTTACCCGCAACGAAAGGCAAGCGCCGGTCGCGAATTCAAGCCGCGAGTCGCTAGACCGTGATCCGTTCAGATTGAATCGGATCACGGTCCGGATTCTTTCGTTTTTCGCGCGATCTCTCGCCGAACCGGTACCCACTTCGGCGGATCGCGCTCTATACCGGGCAC
>WBUW01000192.1 GCA_008933495.1 Pseudorhodoplanes sp. | reverse complement strand
GCGAGATTGTGCAGATCGGCGACGCGGTATTGCAGGCCGCCGGTTTTGATGACTGCGAACATCTTTTTGTCCTCGTGTTCGACTCCGGTGCTCGGAATGTCCGGACCGGCTTCTTTCAGTCTGGTTTGGCTAAATCGTTGGGCCAGAACGAGAAAATCGCTCCGTGTGGCCACAACTAAACGGCGCGGACCGCAAGGCCCGCGCCTCGGCGATGCTTATGACCCCACCCAGGGGGCCTGTCAAGAAATTGGAACCGGCTAGGCGCCGTGGCCCGGGAGTGCTCGGGGGCGTCAGCGGAAGAACAGGCCAGCCGCCATCAACGCCACCCCCAGCGCGAGGCCTGTCGTTATTGCCAATGCGACGGCGATTTCGAGAAAGGGAAGAGCGAGTACGGGAGAAATTTGTCCGTCGCGGGGCTTGAAGTAGAGAATGGCTCCGACCGATGCGACGAGTATGGCAAGTCCGGAAATAAAAGTGAGCATGGCCGATCCGCAGGTGACAACATCAAAACGCACCTGCGTGCAAGGCTAGAGCGGGAAGCGGCGCGCGGTCGCGTAGTGAATGGCGCGCGTGCCATAAAATCTCTGTAATCGCCGAACACCGGCGTCAGGCCGGCTCAGGCCCATTGTCTGCGGGCCGCTGCGCGAGCCGGTAGCCGACGCCAAGCTCGGTCACGAGAATTTTCGGCTGGGTTGGATCAGCTTCGATCTTCTTGCGCAGCTTGCGCACGAAAATCCGCAAATAATGGGGATCGTCGATATGCGCCGCTCCCCACACCTCGCGCAGCAAATGCTGATGAGTGACGACATTGCTCGCGTGCTGCGCCAGAATCTGCAGAAGCCGGTATTCCTTCGGGGTAAGCGACAGACGCTGGCCGTCCAGCGATACGGTCCGGGCCGCGAGATCCACGCTGAGTGGTCCGGCATGGACCACGGGTTCGCCGGTAGCCGCGCGTTGGCGACGACGCAGCGCAGCTTTGGCGCGTGCCAGCAATTCGGCCATGCCGAAGGGCTTGACTACATAATCGTCAGCCCCGAGTTCAAGCAGCCGCACCTTTTCGGCCTCGCTCGCGCGTACCGACAGGATGATGATTGGCACGTCCGACCAGCCGCGGATGCGTTCGACCACCTGGGCGCCGTCGATATCCGGCAACCCGATATCAAGAATGATGAGATCGTGCGCCCGCAGCGTGGCATCGCGGATCGCAGCAGCCCCGGTCTCCGCGTCGTGGATGGTAAATCCCTGCAATTCGAAACCGGCGCGTACAAAGCGGCGGATCTGCGCTTCGTCGTCGACAACGAGAATGGCGGGCGTGTTAGTCGTCATTATAAGCTGTCACCGCGGCCAGATTGGCGCTCGCGTGTCTGGCCACCGGGAAGAGGACGGTCACGGTCGTTCCGCGGCTCTCGCCTGCGCTTGCGATGATCAGGCGGCCATTGTTTGCCACAAGAAAAGCTTTTGCAATCCATAGTCCGAGACCCGAGCCGCTCACGCCAATATGGCGGGAGCCCCGGAAAAAACGCTCGCTCGCGCGCCGGTATTCTTCGGCATTGAATCCGGCGCCCTGGTCGGTGACGGCAAGCGCGACATACCCATTGTCCGCCTTCGCTTCGATGCGAATGCGCGACGATGGCGGCGAATACTTTCCGGCATTGTCGACGATCTGGATCAGGGCCTGTTCGATCATGGCGCCGTCGACAAAGACGAATGGCAGGTCTTCGGCAATTTCCAGTTCCAGGCTGCGTCCGGAAATTTGCCGGCGACGGCGAGCGACGGCCGAATTGATGATATCGGCCGGATCGACAAGTTCTCTTTTCGGCTCGATCCGGTCGATGCTGACGCGCGATGCATCGAGCAGCATCTGGATTTCGCGATCGAGACGCTCGGCCTCTTCGCGGATTCCCTGGACAAGCCCGGCCAGGCGCCGATCGCCGGCGATCGGCGGCGCCGGCTCCAGAACGGTCGCCGATCCCAGTATCGATGCGAGCGGCGTCCGCAACTCGTGTGAAACCGAATCGACAACCGCCTGCCGAAGCAGGTTTGCCTCGGCGCGCACGTGCGCCGCGCTCAACTGAGCAGCCAGCCGGCTGACCACAACCGCGACCAAGATATAGAGGGCAAGATCGAAAATCTGCTGGGGATCCGAAATTTGCAGGTGGTAAATTGGCTCATAGAGCAGAAAGACCATCGGAACCACGCCGACGATCGAAGCCGCCATGGCGGCGGCGGGGCCCCAGCGGATAGCGGCGACGACGACCGGAAGCAGGAATGCCACCGATGCACGGGACACGCCCAGATAACGAACGAGGAGAAATACGATCACGGAAACGGCTGCCACAAGCGCGAGGGCCGCGAGGATTTTCCGGATTTCCGGCCACATCCGCCCCCACGCTCTTTGCATTGTCCCACCCGCCCGCGGTCTCATCCGAGCCTGCACAATATCGCGCAGCGGCCTTGTTTGTCTGCGGTTCCTTGGCTAAAGAAACGCGCTTGCGGGGCCGAAGCCCTGCCGCCGCCATGGAGAGGTGGCTGAGTGGTTGAAAGCACCGCACTCGAAATGCGGCATACTCGCAAGGGTATCGGGGGTTCGAATCCCTCCCTCTCCGCCAATTCTTGTTTGTGCGCGGCCGTCCCCCAACCCCGCGCGCGTGGCACCGCGTTCGGACTTTGTCTCCAACGCTCCGCCAATTTTATTTGCGGCCGCCGTGCAAGTTGCGCGCGCGGCTCCTGTTCCGACTTCATTTCCTATGTCCGTCATTCCCATGTCCGTCATGGAGCCGGTTTCGTACGGATTGCGTCCGCGCCGCGCCGTCGCCGGTGGTGCCTATTCCAGTGAAAAACCCTTGGCGCGGATGAATGCGCCGAAATCCGCCCGCTCCGGTTTTGCGTATTGGCGGGCCTTGTCCTCCGACCAGCCATAGTCGGGGCAGATGCCGAAGTCCGCGGCAAAGCGCGGCGCCGGTCGTAGGCGCTGATCCGCTTTTCGATCCGCGCGTCGCCAAAGGTATCGGAATGCGCACTCGTTGCGAGCGGCAAACGGTAGCTGATCGCGGGCGGCTGCGCCGGCCAGCCGACGGCGAGACCGGCCACCGGAAAGACATGTTGCGGCAACTTCAGAGCATTGCTCACTTGCGCGGCGCGGTTGCGGATGGCGCTGAGCGGGCAAGTGCCAAGCCCGACCAGGGCGGCCGCGCTGACGAACGCCGGCAGCGCAATCCCCGCGTCGATCGCTGAATTGAAGAAGGCGTCGAGATGATCATTGGCGAACGCTTTTCCGCGCCAGCCGTGGATCTGACGCTGGCGCCGGTTATTGCCGCAGAACACAAGCAGGACCGGCGCCGCCGGCAGCCATTCCTGTGCCGGCATCAGCGCATCGAGACGCGCCCGCAGATCGCGGTCACGCACGATCACAATGTCGCGCTGCTGCAGGCCGCTCTTGGTCGGCGACGACAGGGCCGCCGCGCAGAGAATCCGGATCAGCGCGGGGTCGACCGGCTCTTTCCGGAACGCACGGGTCGCGCCGCGCGCCGCCAGTACGGCAAGGGGATCGAGTCCTTGAAGGTGAGGCGGGACCAGGACCTCCTCGCCGAAGCGTTCCCGAATGAGGTCCGCGAGCGAAGCATGCTGATCCATGACCGGCTCCCGGCTAGCGTGCCGGGCAAATCCAGCCGGCTAACGGTGCACGCAATAGCGCAGCAGGGGACGGGTTCACAGCATCGCCGCAACCGCCCTGCCGTTGCATTGTTCTTGTCAAAGCCGCACTCTCATCAGGCTTGCCCTGCCGGTTTCACGATGATCCCGATTGATCCGACCGCGATCCCTGCGCTGCCTGCGGCGGCCGTAACGGCGAGCGTGTTTGCGGCGGCCATCCTGCGCGGCCTGACGGGCTTCGGATTTGCGATTGCCGCCGTTCCCCTGCTCAGCCTGTTTCTTTCCCCCGTGGTCGTCGTACCGCTCGTGATCTGCCTTCAGCTTTTCGGCAATCTGTTCGAAATCCGCACCTCGCTGCGGGCCTGTCATTGGCCGTCGCTTGTGGCGCTGACAGCCGGCGCTCTGATCGGCGCTCCGGCCGGACTGCTGGCGCTGAGCGTGATGGCGCCGGATGCCGCGCGTCTGCTAATCGCCGCCGCAACACTGGTTGCGGTTTTGCTCCTGACCAAGGGTTTTACCTTTGCGCGTCCGCCCGGGATGCGTTTGACGGTTCCCGTCGGTATTGTCGCCGGTGCGTTCAACGGGCTCGCGGCCATGCCGGGCCCCCCGGTGATCGCGTACTATCTTTCGCTGCCGGTCTCGCGCACGGTGATGCGGGCCTCGCTCAATGTGTTCTTTCTTGCAAATGCATCAATCGCGGTCGTCAGCGCATTGAGCCTGAAACTGATCGACTGGAACATTGCGGGCTATACGCTATTGGCGCTTCCACTCATGTTTGCCGGCCAGCAACTCGGTCTCCGCTTCTTTCATCTCGGAAGCGACCGCACGCACCGCTTGATTGCAATTGCCTGTTTGTCGGCGATCGCCATCGGCGCGGCCATCAGGGGGCTGAGCGGGATGCTGGCGAACTGACGCGCCAACCGGCAACACTCCGCGCGTCGCGCATGGACGGATCGCCACTCTGCGCTGGCGCTGTCGAGGCGGTCAAGCACACGCCCGCCCCGAAGGGCGGGCGCCATCGTTCAATCGGGGCCGGTCGCGCGAGCGTAGGCTATTTCTTCATCTTCTCCTTGACCGGATCCTTGACCCGCTCGATCTTGTCGAACTCGATATTGACGAGGTCGCTGCCTTTCTTTTCGACGCGGCGGAGATAGACCGTCTGGATGATGTCACGCGTCGCCGGATCGATCTCGACCGGTCCACGCGGGCTCTCCCATTTCATGCCCTTGGCGGCATTCACGAGGCTCTCCGCGTCGGTCTTGCCGCCGGTTTTCTTGATCGCTTCGTAGATCAGGTGCATGCCGTCATATCCGCCGGCCGCAAGGAAATTCGGATTAAGGCCGCCATACTCTTTCCTGAAGGCGGCGACGAAATCCTTGTTGAGGGCAGAGTCGTGGTTGTGGTCGTAATGCCAGGCCGTGAGAATGCCGACCGCCGCATCGCCCATATTTTTCAGGGCCGAGTCGTCGGTAATTTCACCGGTGCCCATGACCTTGATGGTCTTCGGGTTGACTCCGCGTTCCGACAATGCCTTGCCGAAAGCCGCCGGTTGCGCGCCCGCCGGGACGAAGACGAAGATCGATTCAGGATTGAGGTCCTTGGCGCGCTGGACGAAGGCGGAAAAGTCCGGATTGGCGACCGGCATGCGAACGGCGCCGACCACTTCTCCGCCGGCTTCCTTGAACGCGCCGGAGAAAGCGCCTTCGCAATCGTGGCCGGGACCATAATCGGAAGCCAGCGTATAGGTTTTTTTCGTGCTGCCTTTCTTGACCGCCCAGTTTCCGAGCGTCGCGCAGACTTGCGGGAGCGTGAGCGACGTGCGTACAGAATAGTTCGATTTCATCGTGATGATCGCAGTTGCCGCGTTCATGATCACCATGAACTTCTTGGCTTGTTCGGAAATGTCGGATGCCGCCAGGGCATTCGGCGTCAGGACGAAGCCGGCCAGGATGTCGACGCCGTCGCGCACGACCAGTTCCTGCGCCAGGCGCTTGGCAACGTCCGGCGCCACGCCGCCGGTGTCCTTGCGGATGATTTCGATCTTCCTGCCGGCGACGGTGTCGCCCTTCTGTTTCATGTAAAGCTTGATCGCATTGTCGATCTGCGTCGCGGTATCGGCGAATTGTCCCGAATAGGGCATGATGACGCCGATCTTGATGGTCTGCTGCGCGTTCGCCGGCCAACCGGCAAAAGCCGCCGCCGAAAGAGCAACGGCACTCAGAAATAATCTTCGCATTCTCGTCCTCCCTCCGTGACTGACACATTTTTGGAGAACGGTATCGGCGGATGTCGGGAAGGTCAATTCAACGCCGGTGCGGGGCGGGCGCTGCGGCGGCGGGAACGACGGCGTTCTGCCGGTGTTCGCCGCCAACCTTTGGTCCGCGCGTCACGATGGCGCAGGATCAGGCGCTCTAAAAAGTGCGATAAGTGGGCATTGGCCCATGCGCCGGTTCGCGAGCCGGGCGCCACGCGCAACCGTCGGATCGCGAGGCACGAACGAAAAAACATGGGCACCGCGAGGCGCCGGATAGTCTGCGTTGGCCTGAAGGTGGATCAGGACTGTAGGTC
>WBUW01000191.1 GCA_008933495.1 Pseudorhodoplanes sp. | reverse complement strand
CACCAAGTCGGCCGGCGGCAACTCGATCTGCAGGCCGCGCCGGCCGCCATTGAAGAACACGGTTGCGTGGCTGAGGGCATCCCTTTCGATGAAGACGGCGACGCGCTTTTTCTGACCGAACGGCGAGATGCCGCCGACCCGATAGCCGGTGATGCGTTCGGCGTCGGCCGGCTTGAGCATGGCGGCCTCCTTCGCATTCGCCGCCGCCGCGAGCTTTTTCAGGCTGACTTCGCGGTCGGACGGCGCCAGCACACACACGGTGGCTTCGTCCGCGCGGGCCATCAGGGTCTTGAGCAGGCGGGCGGGATCGACGCCGAGCGCCCGCGCCGCCTGCAGGCCGATGCTGTCGGCGTCGGGATCGTAGTCGTATTCGTGCAGCGTAAAGGCGACGCCGGCTTTCTCAAGCGCCGTGGTTGCCGGTGTGCCCCTGGCCATCAGTAGGCATATTCCGTGAAGATCGGTTCGACCGATCCGCCCCACGGACCATGAAACTTTTCCAGCAACTCCTCGGCCGGCGTGACGCCGCGCGCAGCCAGGTCCTCGAGCGGTTCGAGATAGCGCGTCTCGTCCTGGCCGCCGAAGTTGCGCCGATCGCGCCGCGCCAGACCGTCGCGCGCGAGCGCCAGCGTCTGGCGCGCCAGATCGAGCAGCGTGCGTCCCCGGATCGCGGCCCTGAAGCCTTGCCGCGGTACCGCGTCGCGCAGGGCCTGGCGCTCCTCCGCGCTCCAGTCGCGCACGATCTGCCAGCAGGCATCGAGCGAATTCTCGTCGTAGAGCAGCCCGACCCAGTAGGCCGGCAGCGCCGGCAGCCGGCGCCACGGTCCGCCGTCGGAGCCGCGCATTTCCAGGTATCGCTTCAGGCGCACCTCCGGGAAAATCGTCGAAATGTGGTTGGCCCAGTCCGAAATCGTCGCGCGCTCGTCCGGATGCGATGCCAGTTTGCCGGCGAGCAGGTCGCGGAACGACTGGCCGGCGACGTCGATATAGGCGTCGCCGCGCTTGATGAAGTACATCGGGACGTCGAGCGCGTAATCCACCCAGCGCTCGAACCCCATGCCGTCCTCGAACGCCCAGGGCAGCATGCCCGAGCGGTCCGGGTCGGTGTCGCGCCAGATTTCGGAGCGGAACGAGAGAAACCCGTTCGGCTTGCCTTCGGTGAACGGCGAATTGGCGAACAAAGCGGTCGCCACCGGCTGCAACGCGAGCGCAACCCGCAGCTTCATGACCATGTCGGCTTCGGAAGCGAAGTCGAGATTGGTTTGCACGGTGCAGGTCCGGTACATCATGTCGAGGCCGAGCTTGCCGACCTTCGGCATATAGTTCGTCATGATGCGGTAGCGGCCTTTCGGCATGGTCGGAATATCGGCGCGTGTCCATTTCGGCGCCATGCCGACGCCGAGAAAACCGACGCCGAGCGGGTGCGCGACTTCGCGCAATTGCGCCAGGTGCGCCATCAATTCGGTGTGCGTCTGGTGGACGGTTTCCAGCGGCGCGCCCGACAATTCGAATTGGCCGCCGGGCTCGAGCGATATGGCGCCGCCGCCGGTCACGTCGAACAGGCCGATGATATTGTCGCCCTCCATGATCGGCTCCCAGCCGAGCAGGAGCTGCATGCCCTCCAGCAATGCGCGGATGCCGCGCTGGCCGTCATAGGGCACGGGACGATGGCCATCGACCGTGAACGGAAACTTCTCGTGCTCGGTCCCGATGCGCCATCGCGCGCGCGGCGTGCAGCCCTGCTCGAACCAGGCGACGAGTTCGTCGCGCCGCTCGATTGGCGTCATGTCGATCTGGTCGCGGGCCATGGGCGTTCCGGTAGTGGGTCCAGGCTGAAGAAGGGCCGCGACCTTACACGGGGCCCGCGCCGAAGGGCAATGTGCGGGGCGAAGCCCTGCTCCGCAGCGCGGGCGATTGCGCGACGGCGTTTTGCCGCGCATGTCGGTTCCGGTCATAAACGCGCATGTCTCGTCCCTCGCAACTGATCCTCCTGCGCCGCTTCGCGGAGACGCTGTTCTATGCGGCGGCGGGCGGTGCCGCATTCGGGCTCGCCGGCCTGCCAGCCGGCTGGCTGTCGGGCGCGATCCTGCTGACAGCGGGGGCGGCGCTGGCCGGACGCCCGGTCCATGTGCCGAGCGTGTTCGCGCAAATCCTGTTCGTCGTGCTGGGCATTTCGCTCGGGGCGGCCGTCACCCCCGATACGGTGGTGCGGATCGCAACCTGGCCGGTCAGCATGTTTGCGCTCGCGCTTGCGATGAGCTGTTCCACCCTCGCGATCACGGTCTATCTGCGGCGCGTGCACGGCTGGGACATCATGTCGGCGGTCTTTGCGGCGGCGCCCGGCGCGCTCTCGCAGGCGCTGGCGCTTGCTGCCGATACCAGCGCGGACCTGCGCTCGGTTGCGATCGTGCAGACCGTCCGGGTGCTCGTGCTGGCGGTCGGACTTCCGCTGATCATTGCAGCGCTCGGCATGGCGGGCGCCGCGCCCGAGCCGGTTCCGCTTCCGCCGCTGCGCGAGAGCACGCCGGAACTCGCAATCCTGACAACGCTTTCGACTCTCGCGGCACTGGTCGCCTATCGGCTGCGCCTGCCGGGCGGACTTATCGTCGGCTCGATGGTGACCTCCGGAATCCTGCACGGCGCGGGCTGGGTGCACGTCAATCTGCCCGCCGGCATCGCGACCGCCTCGTTCGTGGGTCTGGGCGCGCTGATCGGTTCGCGCTTTCTGGGCACCGATCTCGTCCGCCTGCGCCAGCTCGCGGGCGCGGCCGTCGGCGCGTTGGCGGTGGGCATGACGGTGGCGGCGCTGTTCGCGTTCGCCGTGGCCGGACTATTGTCGCTGAGCTTTGCCGACGTCCTGGTCGCTTATGCGCCCGGCGGACTGGAGGCGATGACGATCCTGGCCTTCGCGCTCCACCTCGACCCGGCTTTCGTCGGCGCCCATCACCTGTGGCGCTTCTTCTATGTCTCGGTGATGATGCCGGTCGCGGTCGCCTATGCCGAACGCCGCCGCCGGATGAGCGACGACGGGCAATGATCGCGGCGGGAGCCTGTTTTATTCGGCCGCGAGCGCCCGCCGCAACGGCAGTTCTAGGCGCTGCCACACATCCACCAGCGCGCCGGCGAGCGCATCGATCAGCTTGTCGTCATGGTAGGGCGAGGGCGTCACGCGCAGCCGCTCGGTGCCCTTGGGCACGGTCGGATAATTGATCGGTTGAATATAAATGCCGTGGTCGGACAGGAGCATGTCGCTTGCCGCCTTGCATTTTTCCGGGTCGCCGACGGCGATCGGGATGATGTGCGTGTCGCTCGGCATTACCGGCAAGCCGGCAGCGGTCAGCACCGCCTTGGTGCGCGCCACGCGATCCTGATGCCGGTCGCGTTCCCATTGCGAGGTCTTGAGATGGCGGATCGAGGCGGCGGCGGCCGCGCAGACCGCCGGCGGCAAGGCGGTCGTGAAGATGAAGCCCGGGGCGTAGGAGCGCACCGCATCGCAAAGCACGTCGCTGCCGGTGATATAGCCGCCGAAACAGCCGAAAGCCTTGCCGAGCGTACCCTCGATCACGTCGACGCGGTCCATCACGCCGTCGCGCTCGGCGACGCCGGCGCCGCGCGGACCATACATGCCGACCGCATGGACCTCGTCGAGATAGGTCATCGCGTCGTAGCGCTTGGCAAGATCGCAGATCTCCGCAATCGGGGCGATGTCGGCGTCCATCGAATAGATGCTCTCGAACACGATGAATTTCGGCCGCGCCGGGCCGGTCTCCTTCAGGAGCTGTTCGAGATGGGCGAGATCGTTGTGGCGGAAAATCACCTTCTCGCAGCCGGACTGACGGACGCCCTCGATCATCGAATTGTGGTTGTAGGAGTCCGACAGGATCAGGCAGTTCGGAATCAGCTTGGCGATGGTCGAAATGCCGGTCTGGTTCGACACATAGCCGGACGTGAAGACGAGCGCCGCCTCCTTGCCATGCAGGTCGGCAAGCTCCTTCTCAAGCTCGATCAGTGGGTGGTTGGTCCCGGAAATGTTGCGCGTGCCGCCGGCGCCGGTGCCCATGCGGGTGGCGGTCTCGACCATGGCGCCGATCACTTTCGGGTGCTGGCCCATGCCGAGATAATCGTTGGAGCACCAGACGATGATTTCGCGCGGCCCGTTCGGCGAATGCCAGATGGTTTGCGGAAAACGGCCGGCCATGCGTTCGAGGTCGGCGAACACCCGATACCGGCGCTCCTCCCGCAAGCGGGACAGGGCGTCGGTGAAAAAGGCATTGTAGTCCATGACGTCTCGCAGCTCGTGGCCCGCGGTGGCTTCGACCGGAGGGGCGAACCGGGCCATATACCCTTTTTAGAAGCGTTCAAGCCTTCTTGTCGAGCGGCAATAGGCAGCAAATTGCAGCCTTCCGTCTTTGATCGTTATCAAATCGGCCGCCGCGATCTCATGTCGCGTCGCCGGCCCACCCGCCGGATGGCGCCTGCGGAAACCGGCCCGGTTGAGCGTATTTTCTGATCATCGTCTGTCGAGATCGCGGAAACGCGCCATGGGGCGTGGCCTGTTGTCATGGCGGTTCGGCATTCCGTTGCCGCTCGTCCTGATCATCGGGCTGGCGGGCGGTTTGGGTTGATTGTGCCGCCACATCCGCCACCGCCACATCCGCCACCGCCACGTCCGCCACCGCAAAGCCGCCCGAATAATGCCGGGCGGCTTTGCGTTTGGTGGATGCCGCGGGTCAGGGCGTCTGAATTGACCGGATAAAGGCGACGATCGCCCTGGCCTCGTCCCGCGTGAGCTTCATCTGCGGCATGTCGCGATGGCCGGCGATCAGCCCTTCCCGCAACCGTTCATGAAGGCCGTCAAGCTCGACGCGCGCGGCGAGATGTCGGAACGAGGGCGCGCCAGGATGCATGCCCGACCCGGTCACATGCAGCGCATGGCAGTGGCCGCACAATTGCGCGGCCAGCGCCCGTCCCTGCTCCACCGGCGTTCGGTCGAGCGCTTGCGCGACGCCCGCCAGAATCAGGATCGCGCCGAAAGCGAAAGGCGCCGGCCGGGCCGTACCCCGCCGCGCCCGGTCAATCGTCGGCATCTTGCAACGTCAGGATATAGGTGACGATCGCCCGCGTTTCGTCGGGTCGCAGAATGATGTTCGGCATGCGCCGATGCGAGCTGTACAGCGACGACCACAAAGCCGGGGCCGACATGCCGGGCGTATTGGCGATCCGCTCGAAACTTGGCGCGTACGGATTGGGCGAAACATACTGTCCCGCCTGCACCGCGTGACATTCGGCGCACATGCTTTGCGCCAGGACGCGGCCCGGATCGACTGCCGATGGCGACCGCGGGCGCAGGGCGGCCGCGGGCGTTGCGATCATTATCAATGCTGCTGCCGCTGCGGAAGCAATTCTCGGAGGCGTAGTCATGTTTGTCACTTTCGAACGATTGATCTTGGATTTCAACTAAATGCCCGCCCGGCGGCGTACTTTGAGCTATGTCATGCCGCACGAATGTTCCGCGCTGCAGCGCGACCGGGCCGGAATCGCCGGCTCGCCCGGTTATCCGTTCGGGTCGATCCATCAGCTCTTGATCCGGACGGAGCAGCGCCTGCGCGAAATGGGTCGCCAAGGAAAACCTTCATCGAGGCCACGTCAGCGTCAGAATCAACTAACAGTTTGCTGAAATACTCGAATTCGGAGCAGCGATGTGCAGCATTCGAATTCAAAATCTGGTTCCGACGAATCTTTCGTGCGCCGGGCATACCAGTCTTGAATCAATGTTGCGCCGAGGGACCCTTCAAAAACCTTTTTCAGCAAACTGCTAAAGCATCATAACGGCAATTAGCTCTCAAGTTACGTCTGCATTTGAGGCACTTGCAGGGTATCGATCTCACTGCGATTGACCAGAACGATGTGCTGTTCGTGCGGCGGCCGCGCATCGGGGGCAATATCGAGTCCGAGGCGCCGCAGCGCATAGAAAAGCAGAGCCCGCCGCACCCGGATGACGGCTATTCCCTTACCGATTCCATAGTCGAGCGCGATGGCCTTGGCTTGTGCCGGCGTCAGCTTGGGATGGGGAGCAATCCTGAGTTCGACAAAACTGTGCCAGTCGCGGTCGTCGTTCGGCTTTGACTGGGCGGGCGTTCCGACCTTTGGCTTGCTGAAGCGCTACCGCAGCGAGGACGACTCTTCCGCAGCATCGCCGCTGCGGCATCGTGAAGAATTGTCGCTACGAGGGCGATGCGTCAT
>WBUW01000190.1 GCA_008933495.1 Pseudorhodoplanes sp. | reverse complement strand
CCTGCGGGTCGACCGTCTTTTTCCGCACCGAGGCCTGGCCGGATATCGTCGGCGTGGCCGCCGGCTGTTTCGCCGAGCAGGATTTTCCCAGGCCCGAACGCCTCTATTGGGCCGCGCGCCGCCACGCCTGGCTGTGTCTGCCCGCGGGCACGCCAATGATCGAGACGCAGTGACCGCGCGTCAGTGAATTTCCGGCTCCGGCACCGGTGCCCCGGCTTTGAGAAAATCGAAGTCGCAGCCCTCGTCGGCCTGCCCGATATGGGCGGCAAACATGGCGCCATAGCCGCGTTCGTAGCGCGGCGGCGGCGGCGTCCAGGCCGCCCGGCGCGCCGCCAGCGCCTCCTCGCCGACATGCAGATGGAGGCGGCGGGCGGCGACGTCAACCTCGATCGCATCCCCCGAGCGCACGAAGGCAAGCGGCCCGCCGACAAAGCTTTCCGGCGCCACATGCAGGATGCAGGCGCCGTAACTCGTGCCGCTCATGCGCGCATCCGAGATGCGCAGCATGTCGCGCACGCCCTGTTGCACGAGGCGTCCGGGGATCGGCAACATTCCCCATTCCGGCATCCCGGGGCCGCCCCGGGGTCCGGAATTTTTCAGCACCAGCACATGGTCGGGCGTGACCGCGAGATCGTCGCGGTCGATCTCACGCGCCATGTGGTTGTAATCCTCGAACACCAGCGCCGGACCGCAATGCCTCAGCAATTTCGGGTCGGCGGCCGACGGCTTCATGACGCAGCCGCGCGGGCTGAGATTGCCGGTCAGGATCGCGCAGGCCGGCTCGCTCGACACCGCGCGGTCGAGCGGGCGGATGACGTCGGGCAGATGCACGGCGGCGCCGGCGATGTTCTCGCCGAGCGTCCGGCCGTTGACGGTCAGGCAATCGAGCGCCAGCAGCTCGCGCATCTGCGCCATCAGCGCGCGCAAGCCCCCGGCATAGAAGAAGTCCTCCATCAGGAATGCGCCCGACGGCCGCACATTGGCGATCACCGGCACCGTGCGCGAAATCGCGTCGAAACGCGCGAGCGCAAGCGCAATGCCGGCCCGCCGCGCCATGGCCACGACATGGATCATGGCATTGGTCGAGCCGCCCATCGCCATATGCACCTTGATCGCGTTGTCGATCGCCGCCGGCGTGAGGATGCGGTCCGGGGTGAGGTCCTCCCACACCATGTCGACGATGCGCCGGCCGGCGGCCGCGCACATGCGCGGATGGTTGGCGTCGGCGGCCGGAATCGAGGAAGCGCCCGGCAAGGTCAGGCCCATCGCCTCGGCGATCGCCATCATGGTGGCGGCGGTGCCCATGGTCATGCAGGTGCCGAACGAGCGCGCGATGCCATTCTCGATCTCGCTCCAGTCGTCTTCGCTGATATGGCCGGCGCGCTTTTCGTCCCAGTATTTCCAGGCGTCGGAGCCCGATCCGAGAATGTTGCCGCGCCAGTTGCCGCGCAGCATCGGCCCGGCCGGCACGAACAGAGCGGGGATGCCCATGCTGATCGCACCCATGATCAGAGCCGGCGTGGTCTTGTCGCAGCCGCCGAGCAGCACCGCGCCGTCGATCGGATGGCTGCGCAGCAATTCCTCGGTCTCCATCGCCAGAAAGTTGCGATAGAGCATGGTGGTCGGCTTCACGAACGGCTCGGCGAGCGACATCGCCGGCAGTTCAAGCGGAAAGCCGCCAGCCTGCAGCACGCCGCGCTTGACGTCCTCGGCGCGCGCGCGCAAATGCGCGTGGCAGGAATTGATGTCGCTCCAGGTATTGACGATCGCGATCACCGGCTTGCCGGCCCAGTCCGCGGCGTCATAGCCGAACTGGCGCAGCCGCGAGCGGTGGCCGAACGCGCGCAGGTCGCTGACGCCGAGCCAGCGGTGGCTGCGCAGGTCTTCGGGACGCTTGCGGCTTCGCATCCGGCTGATCTTACTTTGCGACGTCGGATTTCGTGGCGGGCGCGCCGGCAACCTGGGTGGCGATCACGATCGCTGCCAATCCGGCGCCGATCAGGTCGGTCCAAAGCCCGGGATCGACCAGCAGAAGCCCGGCGGCGGCGAGCAGCGCACGTTCCCACGGCCGCGCGGCGACGAGCAGATAGCCGTGCAGGCCGGCCGCAAGCAGCAAAATCCCGCAACAGGCCGTCACGAACGTGATCGCGATGACCGGCCAGTCGCCGATCATCAGCAGGGCCGGCGAATAGACGAACATGAACGGCACGACAAACCCGGCCGTGCCGATCTTCACCGCCGCCAGTCCGCTCTTCCACAGGTCGGCCTTGGCGATCCCGGCCGCGGCATAGACCGCAAGCGCCACCGGCGGCGTGATCGCGGACAGCACCGCGAAGTAGAGCGCGAACATGTGCGCGGCCGGCGCAATCACGCCGAGCTTGATGATCGCCGGCACCAGCAAGGCCGTCATGATGATATAGGCCGGCGTGGTCGGCATGCCCATGCCGAGCACGATGCCGGCGAGCATCGTCAGGATCAGCGCGACAATCAGCGTGTCCTGCGCCAGCCCGACCACGAACTGGGTGAAGACGATGCCGAGACCCGAGAGCGTGACGACGCCGATCACGATACCGGCGCAGGCGCAGGCGAGCGCGACGCCGAGCGCATTGCGCGCCCCGTCGACCAGCGCGCCGACGATATTGTCCCCGGTCACATAGCCGCGCGTCACCCGCCGCAGCGCCGCGACCGGGAAACAGGCGAGCGTGCCGGCCAGCGCCGCCAGCGGCGCGCTGTAGCCGGAATACATGACCGCCAGGATCGTCAGTACCGGGAGGAACAGGTGACCGCGTTCGCGCATGACGTTGCCGATTTTCGGCAACTGGTTGCGCGGCAGCCCGACGAGCCCGCGGCGCCTGGCCTCAAAATGCACCGCGGCAAAGCAGGCAACGTAATAGAGGATCGCCGGGATGAGCGCCCAGATGATCACCTGCCCGTAACCGACGCCGAGAAATTCCGCCATCACGAAAGCCGCCGCCCCCATGATCGGGGGCATGATCTGGCCGCCGGTCGAGGCCGTCGATTCGACGCCGGCGGCAAAGTGCGGCGGAAATCCGGTGCGCTTCATCAACGGGATGGAGATCGGTCCGTCCACCATCACGTTGGCGACCGCGCTGCCCGAAATCGTGCCGAACAGGCTCGAACTGACGACCGAGACTTTCCCCGGCCCGCCGGCGGTGTGGCCGGTCAGGCTCATGGCGAAATCCATGAAAAGCTGCCCGGTGCCGGTGCGCTCCATGAACGATCCGAACAGCACGAAAATCAGCACATAGGTCGCCGACACCGAGAGCGGAATGCCGAAAATCCCCTCGGTCGTCATGTAAAGCTGGTCGAGCATTTGCATGGGATCGAGGCGCGCGACAAACAGGCCGTAGATCAGGAAGACCGCCGCCGTGATCGGCAGCGCAAGGCCGATCACGCGACGCGTGGCTTCCAGGATGACCAGGGTCAGAACCGTGCCCATGATCATGTCGGTGCGCGTCAGATCGTCGACGTAGAAGATGCGGGTGACGACATAGTCGTAATTGACGAACAGATACGCCACCGGCGCGACGCCGAGCGCCAGCAGCAGCCAGTCGAAAAACGTCGGAAGCCCTTCCGGTTCCCCGGAACGACGGTAGATCAGAAACAACAGGACAAGCGCGAAAAGCAGATGCGTGCCGCGGAACAGGATCGCCTCCGGCGCGCCGAAGGCGATCATCCACATGTGATAGAGCGCCATGGCGACCGAAATAACGGTCACCGCGAGCCTGACGAGGCCCGCATAGCTCGCGTCGATGCGCAAGGGCTGGGTCACGGGCAATCCGCCGCGCCGGCGCAGCGCGAGCCGCGCCGGCGCCGGCGACCTCAGTTGCTCTTAATGGCGACGCCGGCTTCCTTGTAGAATTTCGCCGCGCCGGGATGGAACGGCACGCCGATGTCTTCCGCCATCATCTTGGCGTTGAGCCCTTTGATGGCTTTGACCACCGAAGCCAGGCCGTCGACATTCGCGGCGATGGTTTTTGTCATCGCGTACACGGTGTCGGCCGGCAGCTTGCACGATGCCACGACATGGGTGGCGTAGCCGATCACCTTCACGTCGGCGTTCTGCTTCGGATAGGTGCCCTTGGGAACGATGACGAGCGTATAGCCGGGATTGAGCTTGCGCATGGCGTCGAGATTGCCCGACAGGTCCAGCAACTTGATGTCGCGCGCGGCCGCGACATCCATGATCGCGCCGGCGGGAATCGTCGTTCCGAGACCGAAGGCCGCCGCGTGCCCGTCCTTCATCTGGTTGACCGAGTCGGTGTAGGACACGAAGCTCATCTTCACGTCGTTATAGCTCAGCCCGTTCACCTGCAGGACCTGGCCGGTGATCAGCTCGCCGGTATTTCCGCGCTGCTGCGTGCTGACGCCCTTGCCCTTGAGGTCCTTGACCGAATTGATCCCGGCATCGGCGGGAACGACGAGCTGATAATATTGCGGATAGAGCGTCGCGACATTGCAGACATTGGGGTGCGGCTTGTTGAACGGGGCGCGGCCGGCAATCGCATCGACCGTGGAGATGGAATTGCCGAAGCCGACATCGGCCTTGCCTTCTTCCACCGCGCGCACATTGGCGATGCCGGCGCCCGGTGACTGCTGCACGGAGAGGCCGGGAACGGCCTTCTCCCACAGATCCTTCAATTGTCCGCCGAGCGGGATCCAGGAGCCGCCCTGCGGCCCGGTCATGAATTTGAGTTCGGCGGCCGAGGCCGGGGCGACTGTCGCCGACACCGCGACCGCAAGACCCAATCCGATGGCTGTCAGATGACGTTTCATGTCCATCCTCCCTGTGCCCCCGGCTGGTCCGGGAGACGTTTGTTCTGGCAGCGACGTTACGTGGCGAGCCGCCCCGAGCACAAGCGCGTCGTTGCATCGGTTCCGGCCCGCGGAACGCTGGTGCGGCGTATCCGGGATGGGCGGGAGATGGGCCTCGCCGGGCCGGATCGTTTCGGTTATGGGGGTAGGAGATTGGTCGGAGTGGCAGGATTTGAACCTGCGACCCCCTCGTCCCGAGCGGTGGGTTTTTCTAAATCACTGATTTTATTGGCGCGGCCGTCGCATTTCGCCACGTTTTGTTCACGCCCGTTTGGGCCATTTCGTTGCAAATCGTTGCGGCGCTCCGGGCACGTTCCTTGCGCAATGAGACGCGGCGCTGCTTCCGGGCAATAAGGCAAAGCATCAGCCCCGGATCGCGAATTGCCGCAGGTAGGAACCGTAAAGCCCGGTCGACCACCGGAGCTCCCGCGTTTGCGGGTGAGGCTTATCGGCCGATTTTCAACTCTCGAACCGGAACGCGGCTCACAGAATTCGGAATTCGACTTCCTTGCCGAGCGCGCGGAAAGCGCTCTCGATCTGATCCGTTTTCGATGCATGATCGAGGCGGAACAGCCGATCCACCGTCTCGCGCGATTTCCCCATACGGCGTGCGAGTTCGGCGCGGGTCTTCACCTTCGACCGGCGCAGCTCGTTGTAGAGCTGAACCTTCATGGCCGTCATGATCGGAAGCCTGGCCAACACCTTGCCGCGCCGGCCGCTGACGGCATCAGGCGCGGGAATGTCCTGGCCGTCAGCGATGCGCGCGGCGATCGCTTCCTCGATCGCAGCCGTGCCGCGCGCGACAACCCCGTCCGGCCCGTCCGCGAACGTCGTCACTTCAGGAAAGGCCGGACAGGTGACGAGCAGTGTGCCGTTGTCGTCCGGCTCGGTGTACAGGCGGTAGATCATTTCAACCTCGAGTTATTCCCAAGTCTTTCAGAATCTTGTTCACGAGACCCTTGCCGAGTTCCTTGCCCTGCCCATGCATCGGAAGCTGGGTCTTGCGGTCGCCACGACGCACAGTGATGTGACCGGAGCCACCCTTGTGGGTTTCGAAGGTGCAGCCCTTGGCGGCGAGGAATTTCTTCAGCTCTTGCGCTCGCACACATATAGGTCACTCCACAGAAGTGTGGAAGTCAACAGAAATGTGGAGTTTTGGGGGGCTTTCCGCAGCCGGGGCGTCGGATGCGGTTGCTCCCAAGGCCGGCCCCGGCGATGAGCCGGGGGTCTTTTTCTTTTCGTTGCGGATTTTGTTGCGCCCCGGCTGGCGCTGCCGTCGCAAGTCTTTGAAATGAATGGTCGGAGTGGCAGGATTTGAACCTGCGACCCCCTCGTCCCGAACGAGGTGCGCTACCAGGCTGCGCTACACTCCGACTGAAGGCCGGTCTTATAACGGCCGGGGGCACCCCCCGCAAGCAAAAGG